>NZ_JANSHQ010000432.1:0-6683 GCF_047461715.1 Synechococcus sp. R8-2
GCGTTGACCGCGGCTTTGTGGGGAATTTGAATTTCCTCCAGGGCGGCTTCCAGCTTGAAGCGGTGCAGATAGTCTCTGAGGCGGGCAATGTTCCCTTCCGTTTCAGAGGCGTAGATAATCCGCCCATTCAGGAAGAAGACAAACCAGTAGACAGAGGGGCTGGCCTCTACAAAAAGCTCACCGGTGCGCTGGCCCAGCTCGATGAGCTGAAGGATGCTGCGGATATCGATCTCTTGTAGTTTTCCTTGCATGGGATCCCTGCCTGCAGTCCAGCAAGATACGTCTATTATGACGCTAGTCTTTAACTGTTGCTGCCCCGCCGGTAAGGCCATTTTCGGGAAGAGGGTTAAAGTTTAAAAAAGTTGGGGTTTGACTTGGGCCGAGCGCCTGCATTCCCCGAGGTATCTCTGGACTCCAGCAGACCCTCCCAATTAGAGCAAAATGGAGAGAACTGCCACCAGTAAACCTGTTCTTTGAGTAACCTATGCTGCCAATTCTCACCTCTTGGGTGCTTGGCCCACTGTTGGCGCTCTACACCCTCCTGTTTGTGCTGCGCATCTTTCTGTCGTGGTATCCGCAACTGGATACTTCTCGGTTGCCCTACTCGTTGGTGGTCGGCCTGACGGAGTTTCTGTTGCGCCCGACCCGTCGCCTGATCCCGCCTCTGGGAGGTGTGGACATGGCCCCTGTGGTTTGGGTGGGCCTGGTTACCCTGTTGCGGGAGGTGTTGCTGGGGCAGCAGGGGCTGCTGACAATGGCCCTGCACTGAGAGCGTTTTTGCCAACCATCTCTCATCGACTCTGCAAAATTGGGATCCGCTCGCCGAGGCTCTGGAAAGGCTGGCCCTCGGCGCCTTCTCGGAGCTCCTCCTGTCTCTGTCGCAGTTGCCGGATCAGCTCCGGCACCACCTGGTAGAGATCCCCGACAATGCCGTAGTGGGCAAATTTGAAGATAGGAGCGGCGCTGTCTTTGTTGATGGCAATGATCGTCTGGGATTTGTCCATGCCCACGCGATGTTGAATGGCCCCAGAAATGCCGCAGGCGATGTAGAGCTGGGGGCGGACGGTCTTGCCGGTTTGGCCCACCTGGTGGGCATAGGGGATCCACCCAGAATCCACGGCCTTGCGGGAGGAGCCGACAGCGCTGTTGGGAAAACAAGCGGCCAACTCCCTCAACAGCTCAAATCCCTCTGGGGATCCCAGCCCGTAGCCGCCGGAAACGATCACCTTGGCGCGGGTGAGATCTACCGCCTGGGACAGGTTGCGCACCGTTTCCACAATCTGCAGGCGCAGATCGCCGGGATCCAAGTTGACCGGCACCGGGATCACTTCCCCCTGGCGGGATCTGTCCCAGGGCAGGGGCACCATCACCCCTGGTCGTACTGTGGCCATTTGCGGGTTTTTCCAGGGGCCGAGGATGCGAGCCTTGAGAGATTCGCCGAAGCTGGGCCGGATGGCATAAAGGCAGTCGGGGAAGAGGCCGGACTTGTTGGGATCTTTGCTGTTGGTGTACTCGAAGGGGCCAATGTCCAGCTCGGTGCAGTCAGCGGTCAGGCCGGTCTCCAGGTGGGCGGCCAAGCGAGGGGCCAGATCTCGCCCGGTGGTGGTGGATCCCAGCAGGATGGTGTGGGGTGGTTGGGGCCAGCTTTTGATCAAGTCCGTGATCACCCGGCGGTAGGGCAAGGTGCGGTATTCGGCCAACTCCGGATGATCGGCAATGAAGACTTGATCTGCCCCGTGGCCGATCAGAATTGGGGGCAAGTGGGCAATGTTGTATCCAAGCACAAGAGCGCTCAAGGTGGCTCCCAGCTTATCGGCCAGCCGCCGCCCGGCCCCCAACAACTCTAAGCCAATGGGCTGCAGTTCCCCGTTCACCTGCTCGGCGAAGACCACTATCCGCTTGCGATCCATAAAACTGTGACTCCTAGGTTGAGATCGGGATTGAATCGGGTCGAGGGCAATCTTGGGTGTTGCAATTGCGACGAGGTCAGCAGAGTCTTTCTGAGTTAACTTTTCACCGCCCAAAACCGGGAGCTTTCGCCGGCTAGCCACCCTGGGATCGATAGATGAGACGATGAGGATTGAAAGGTGATGGAGATAAGAATTGGCCAGAGGGATGCAAGGCAGAAGATCTAGGAAGTTGCCGCGTAGCGGAAGAGGTCAACGGCCTGAGTTAGTTGGTTGACCAGTTGGGGGACGGATTGTCCTTGAAAGACCTGACAGTTGCCGCCAATTTCCCCCACTTTTTCGGTGGCAGCCACGATGGTCGGAGATCCCTTGAGACCGCAGCGCTCCGGGTCTGCCCCCACATCGTCCAAGTTGAGGATCTGGATCGCCTCGGCCCGTGCCGCCTCATCCCGCATCAGCCGCTGCACCCGCTGCACACCCCGTAGGGTGGGGTAGGCCAAACGCCGAGCGGAATTGGCCACCGTGATCAAAACCGGCAGGGGCACCATCACGATCTGGGATCCCCCTTCGATGGCCCGCCGCGCCACCAGGATCCCATCCCGAATCTCGAAGGCTTCGCAATAGGTGACCTGAGGGATCCCCAACCGCTCCGCCAACTGCGGCCCCACCTGGGCCGTATCGCCGTCGGTGGTCTGGAGCCCGCAGAAGATCACATCGGGCCGGCCAGCATAGCGAACCGTCTGGGCCAGAGTATAGGCAGTGGCTAGGGTATCGGAAGCGGCCAAGCGGCGGTCGGTCATCAAAATACCCCGATCCACCCCGTGGGCAATGGCCTCGTAGAGCACCTCAATGGCCGGGGGTGGCCCCATTGTAATTGCCGTTACTCTCGCCCCATGCTGCCGTTTGGTTTGCAGAGCTGCTTCCAGTGCATAGCGATCAAAAGGGTTTAACATCCGCTTGGCCTTGGCGCGATCGATCGTGCCGTCACTGTTGATGCCGGCCTTGGCGTTTTGATCGGGAACTTGCTTAATCAGAACAAAAGTTTCCAAGGGCCTAAACTCCCTAGTGATCCCCTCCAGGTTAAAAGGGATCCCTGGGCGCCACACACTTATTCAGCTTTTTTTCGGGATCGGAAAAGCCACCCCGGCATTAAGCCCTCATAAGCTGCCTTTCCCAGCACATTGGTTTCCCAAGTTTAAGTAACCTTAAACAAAGTTTGAGATATTTCCTCACTGCTCTGGGTCGCTTGCGGTTCTCCCCTCAAGAGAAATTTGGGCTCCCTCCTGTGAACAGGACAAGCTTTGGGAATATCTCGCTTGGATGACAGAGCCAATCGCGACAGCGGGCCGTAGGCCTTTGAGCTACGTCTCTCACCGGTCATCGAGAAAAGTTGACCAGCTGGCAGGAAGGGCTAGCTGTCTGCAAAAGTCAACAGACAGAGGCCTCAAAGTTGGTACCGGATCATCCAGATCAGCCGATCATCCGCTCGGATTTTGGGGGAAGCAGGCTGTTGTCAAACACTTTCTTCAAAGGGGGCTTGCTAGACAAGCCAAAGCCATCCACCACCTGAGCAATTGAGGTTTCCATACGCGCGGGCACCACATCCCCCAAGCCAATTTCTCGCACCTCATCGGTAACAAACAGGCGCGGCATGGCCAGGGCGAGGCGCAATTTCTCAGTTGCCATATCCAGCACCTGCCCCTCGGCTTTGGCTTTGTCCAGAAGGGCCAACATGTTGCCATCGGTGTCGCGGATGGTGTCTTGCCAACCCTTAACATACGCCCGCAAAAAAGCTTTGAGCTGCTCCGGTTTTTCCTGCAGCAATTGCACACGAGTGATGAGCGCATTGCCGTACAGCTCAAGGCCATAGTCGTTGTAAAGGAAAGCCGTGATGTCCTCCAAGCTGACGCCGCCCCGCACCAGATTGGGCATGGCTGAGGTCATAAAGCCGCTGATGGCATCCACCCGACCTTGGATGAGGAAAGGTTCGCGCAACTGCGGCTCCATAGTTACCCACTCCACCGAGCCCGGATCGATGCCGACTTGCTTGGCAAAGACCGGCCAGAGCCGACGCGGCGCATCCCCTGCCGGTGCTCCTAGCTTCTTGCCCGCCAGTTGGGCCGGCTCCCCAATGCCCTTATCTTTCAAGGTGTAGATGCCAAAGGGAGAGCGATTGAAGTGGACATAGATCGCTACCAAGGGCACGTCCGGATTTTTGGCATTGAACTCGATCATGGAGTAGGGATCCCCTTCCCCCAGGTCGTACTGGCCAGCGGCAATCTTGGTGATGGAATCGGCGGAGCCATAGCCGCGCTCGTAGGTGACCTCCAGCCCCTCTTCGGCGAAGTAGCCCTTCAAGATCGCCGTTACAAGGGGGGTATCCATCGAAGAGGGCAACCAAGAGAGGGTAAACTTCAGGGGCGTCAGTCCCTGGGAAACCAGAAGCGGCCCGCGGCTCTGAGCCCTCGCCTTTAGCCCTCCAACGGCAACCCAAGAGGCAGCCGCAGCAGCAGATTGAAGGAATTGACGACGCGACGATTTCGGGATGGACATACTAGTAAACTCCACAGCAGCTGTCTCAGCAGAAATCCGCAAGCGGGAAGGCGAGCATTACCGCCAAACAACTTAGCAAAGCAGAGTTAAACTTTTGTATTCGGTGATACTTTGTACCCAAAAGCTTGGCCTAAAGCTCTGTCCCGTCAATTTGTCAGAGCCATCTTCGCAAAGCAGGCGAGCAAAAGCAAAGTTTGGCTGGAGGAGCATCTATTCTTTTGTCAGATTTTGTCAGAGCCGGTTGGCTGTCGATATGATGATGCTTTTACTGCCCCAGGCATCCCTGGAACCTCTCTCGACGTCTGCCGACACGAACAGCCATGGCCACTCAACCCGTATCCACCTCGCTGATTCGGTTTCTCACCGCCGCCGTAGCCGAGAGCATTCGACGGGCCTCAGAGGCGGGGCAACTGGGATCCCTGGCCCCCCAGCAAGCCACAGCGATTGCCCCCGTGATCCAGATCCCCAGCGACCCTCGCTACGGCGATTACGCCTGTCCCACCCCCCTGGGCATGGCCAAAGCCTGTCGCATGGCACCGACACAGATTGCCCAAACCCTGCAGAGCCATCTGGATCTGCCGGACATCGAAACCCAGGTGGCGGGGGCCGGGTTTATCAACTTCCGGCTGGGGGATCCCTTTTTGGCCAAGCGCTTGCAAGAGCTGCTGCATCTGGGAGAAAACTTCGGCAAAACAGCCATTCCCCATCCTGAGCGCATTCTGCTGGAGTTTGTCTCCGCCAACCCGACGGGGCCTTTGCACGTCGGCCATGGGCGCTGGGCTGCCGTTGGCTCTACGTTGGCCAACTTGCTGCACTGGACGGGCCACCAGGTGGAGCGGGAGTTTTACATCAACGATGCCGGCAACCAGATGCGGCTCTTGGGCCAGTCTCTGGAGGTGCGGGTGCGGCAACTGCAGGGGGAAGAGGTGGCTCTGCCCGAAGATGCCTACCATGGCAGTTACTTGGTCGATATTGCCCGGCGGCTGTTGGGTCAGGTCAAGGCCGGGATCCGCCCTCTGCCCACCACCCTAGAGGAGTACACCGATTTTGCCTATGGGGAAATGCTGGCCTGGCAAAAGCAGACCCTGCAACAACTACGCACCGAGTTTGATCACTGGTTTAGCGAGCGCCGCCTGCACACCCCCGATCCCCAGACAGGCCTGAGCGCCATCCAGCAAGCTTTGCAGGAGCTGCAAGAGCGCGGCTTTCTCTACAAAGCCAAAGCGCCGCGGGGTGAGGATCCCAAGCCAGGGGCCGAAGAGGCCGTCTATTTCAAAACCCAAGAATTTGGCGACGACAAGGATCGGGTGGTGCAAAAGGCCGATGGTTCGTTCACTTATCTAGCCGCCGATATTGCCTACCACCGGGATAAAGTGCAGCGGGGATATCACCGGCTGATCAACATTCTTGGCTCGGATCACCATGGCTATATCGGCCGCTTAAAGGCGGCGGTGGGTGCCTTCAGCCCAGATGTCAAGCTGGAAATCTTGATTGGACAATTTGTCAAATTGTTCAAAACCGACCCGCAAACCGGTGAGAAAACCGAAGTGCGCATGTCCAAGCGCACCGGCAACTTTGTCTCACTCAATGACCTGATCGAAGATCCAGAAATTGGCGTGGGGGTCGATGCAGCCCGCTGGTTTTTGCTTAGCAGCAGCATGGACAGCCCCATCAACTTCGATTTGGATTTGGCCGTCAAGCAAACTTTCGATAACCCGGTCGTGTATGTTCACTACAGCCATGCCCGCTGTTGCACTCTGCTGCGGCGGCTACAGGAAGAAGAAAAGGTTGAACTGACCAACAAAGTCCCTTTGACGGAGCAACAAAAACTGCCCTACAAAGAGCCAGAAGAGCGGGCCCTGCTGCTGCGCTTGTTGGCCTTGCCGGATGAGCTGATCGCCGCTGCCGAAGAGCGCGCTCCCCACAAGATCATCCGCTATGCAGAAGCCATCGCCGCCGATTTCAACAAGTTTTACGACAACTGCCGTATTTTGCCGCTCTTGAAAGAGGATCCCCTTTTGGCCCAAGCCCGCATCCAATTGGTGCAGGCCACGCAGCAGGTTTTGTTTAACGTCCTCACCGGCATTCTCGGCCTGAGCGCGCCGGAGTCTATGTGATTTACGAAGGAGTGCCGTAAGGCCCCCAGCTCACGCTCTGGGCGGAAGCCAGCTATAGCGGTCGCGAGTAGGTCAATTGCAATAAACCGTTCCACAACGCATAGTC
>NZ_JANSHQ010000433.1:0-2301 GCF_047461715.1 Synechococcus sp. R8-2
GCGCCGCGGGCCAACAAATCCCGCACCCGTTCCCGATCCCCAATTACCTGCAGCAGGGTCAAGTTGGGATCCTGCGCTTGTAGATCACTCACATACTTGTTGACATAGTCAAGGATGGGATCCACCTGTTTCTCAACAGTAGGCGGAACTTCAGGGGGTTCGAGCGTTGTCAAACCCCCTGGGGGTTGGGAAACAGAGACCGGGGCGGACGGCTCCACCGGGGTTTGACCTTCGGCTACAGGCGTTGAGTCGGAAGCAGTCTCACCGGCAGTCGCAACGGCACTGTTAGAGCTTGCACTGGAAGTGGAGACTTCAGGTTCTGGGATGAGGTCAGGGATCCCATTGCCCCACACCTGCTTATGCAACTCCGCCCGGAAAGTGGCCAGGGATCCCCGCAGGGCCTGGGCCTGGGCTTGCTGTTCCTGAGCCATCTGAGCCAGCTCCTGTCGAGCCATTTGCCGGAGAGCCTGTACCCACTGCCGCAAATCGGCGCAAAAAGACTGCCGCGCTTGCTGAGTTTTGTCGGCCATCGCCTGCCGAGCCTGCGTATAGGTGCTCAGCAAATGCTCCACAGCCGCAGTCAAGTTAGCCCGGAAAGCCTGCAATTGCTGCCGGCTGACTTCCAATTGAGCAGCTCGTTCCTGCTCCAGGCGAGCCAGACTCTCTGCCACCGACTTGGCCCGCTGAGCCGCCGCTTCCGAACGGAAGCATTCGTCCAGGGATCGCCTCACAGCCCGCTCCTGCCTCAGTTTCTGCAATTGGCTGCGGGTTTGCTCCGTCTGGTGCCGTATTGCTTCTTGTCGTTGCTGGCGGCGCTGCCCCAGCTCAACCATCAGGGCTTGGTGCTGCTCTAGACGCTGCTGCCGGGATCGGCTTAACAAACTTCGGTTTTGAGTCACCCGCCGGCTGCGAGCTATGGCCCATTGTTCCTGCAAACTCATGATCTCCAATCCCTCACGTCGTTTTCAATGCTTGGGTGGATACAGCTTCTCTGCCTGTTCCCAACTCGATGGCACTGCCAACCTGTAGCTCAGTGCGGCTGCAAGACTCAATCCTCGAACAAAACCCGCAGAAGCAAGGCAGAGACCGGCGGTGGATCCCTGCCTCGCTTTCCGACGGCTAGCTTCCTACGCCTCCGCCCAGAGAGCATAACTCATCCAACCATTGCGATGCTCAAGGCGAGAGGGTTGTGGGCACTTTCCTTGGTTGAGTGATTTTGGTTAGGCAGATTTAGACGGCAGGAGCAGCAGCAGTAGCCGTCAGACCCACAGCCTCAGCGTACTTCAGGTAGGTTTCCACGGAAGCCACAACGACGCGGGCTTCAATGGCCAACAGCTCGATCCCAACCAAAGAAACCCGCACCCAGGCATCGACCACGATACCTTTATCCAAGATGCGATCGATCACTTCGGCCAAGCTGGACGAGGAGTTCACTTTCTCTACTGCCATAACGATCTCTCCTGCACTGATACTGCTGATACTGATGAGGGTTGAAAAGGACAGACAACTCGGCGGCAAAATGGCATGTAGAAGGGATCCCAGCTGAGGATTCACCTTCCCTAGGGCGACAGCCGCACCCTCTATCACCCTAGCCCTATTGTGCTGGCTTTTTTCGGGGAGAACACCCGTAGATTCGCTTAAAAAAGACGGCGAACTCGAAAGGTTTACCGCTTTTCTAAGCGCCATCCCCCCTACATAGTACTCGCCAGCAGAAAAAATGGGCAAAGATGAGGGCGAGTTTTGAGCCCAAGTTGTGGAAGTGTGGTGGAGGGGCAGTGGGAAGCGGCAGGGATCCCCTATACTGGGGGCAGTGGGCTTGCTGACATACCGTTTCTCGCTGGCTGATAGGGCTGTCGTGACCGATTTCAACACCGGGATCCCGAGCGTGCGTCGCCTGCAGAAGGTCATCAAGGATCGGGAAACCCTCGAGGTCAAACTCAATACCGGAGATGTCTTCGTCGGCCAGTTGCGCTGGCAGGATCCCGATTGCCTCTGTTTAGCCGATGCCGAGGGGCGGGAGTCGCTGCTGTGGCGGTCTGCCATTGCTTTCATCAAGGTCAGGCCTCAGTCTTAAGTACTGCTCCGGATCCCTGTACAGCTCTTCTTCCCAATTTTTGAATAAATCTTTACAACAACTCAGGGCTTTTCTGTCTCCCTCTGAGGGCAGTTTTCTCCAGTTGACCCACTCCTGCTGGGTTTTTGGAGTGGTTGACTACCCTGCCGTCGCCCTGAGTCTATCCCAAAGCCGTCCCCCATTGCTCCGCAACGCTGTTGCAACTGCGTCAGCGGGCCGTAGGCCTT
>NZ_JANSHQ010000434.1:0-4546 GCF_047461715.1 Synechococcus sp. R8-2
TTTTGGCTGAGTTCTGGCCTGCTTCCTCCCCATCCGGGGTTTCAGTTTTGTCTTCTGTCTCCACGGGTTCACCATGGCCTCTGATGTCTCCCCTCCTCCCCTCCTCTCGGCTGAGGCAGCCGCTCAATTGGCAACTGCTCCCCCTGTCTTCACAACGGAGCAGATTTTGGAGATCTTGCCCCATCGCTATCCTTTTTTGCTGGTGGATCGGGTTGTGGAGTATCAACCGGGGCAACGGGCAGTGGGCCTGAAAAACGTCACCTTCAACGAGCCCTTTTTTCAGGGGCATTTCCCCAACCGACCCATCATGCCCGGCGTCCTGATCGTCGAGGCTATGGCCCAGGTAGGGGGGATCGTGTTGACCAAGTTGCCGGACGTGGCCGGGCGCTTGGCCCTGTTTGCCGGGATCGATGGCGTTCGCTTTCGCCGCCCGGTACTGCCGGGGGATCAGCTGCTGCTCTCCGCCGATTTGCTCACCATTCGCCAGAGGCGCATTGGCAAGATGTTCTGCCGCGCTCAGGTGGGAGGGCAACTGGTAACCGAGGGGGAGCTGATGTTCTCCCTGGTGGATTGATGGGCCAACAGCGGCCATCCAGGAGGCGCTCCGGTGTGGGTGTTCTCGCAATTGAGATAAAGTGTTGGGATAGAAAGATGGCTCAGGGGCTGCTTGCGCCTTTCTGTCGGGATACGGTAAACATGTTGTCGCGACAGTGGGGCGTAGCTCTAAGGCTCATCTCCCCTGGAGTCAAGTCTTGGTGATCCTTCGCAGGGTTGGGAGCGTAACCACAGTTGCTGGCTAGGTCGGAAATGAGTTCGTTCGCTTCAGCGGGATCCACTCCCAACATCTCTGCAAGTGCGCCGCACCGCTCACGGGAGCGGATTCATCCCACTGCGGTGATCCATCCGAAAGCTGAGCTGCACGAAACGGTGCAGGTTGGCCCCTATGCGGTGATCGGCGAGCATGTTCGCATTGCTGCCCATACGGTGGTGGGGGCCCATGTGGTGATCGATGGCTGGACGGAAATCGGCGAGGGCAACCACATTTTTCCGGGAGCAGTTGTGGGCACCGAGCCTCAGGATCTGAAGTACAGCGGCGCCCCCTCTCAAGTGGTAATCGGCAGAGGCAATCGCATCCGCGAGTTCGTCACCATCAACCGGGCTACCAATGAAGGGGAAGCCACCCTGATTGGAGATTACAACCTGCTGATGGCCTACACCCATGTCGCCCACAACTGCGTCATCGAAAATCAGGTGGTGATTACCAATGCTGTTTCCTTGGCCGGCCATATCCACATCGAGTCTCAAGCCCGCATTGGCGGCATGGTCGGGATCCACCAGTTCACCCGCATTGGGCGCTTGGCCATGGTGGGGGCGATGAGCCGGGTTGACCGCGACGTTCCCCCCTACATGTTGGTGGAAGGACATCCGGCTCGCATCCGCGGTCTGAACTTGGTGGGGCTGCGGCGAGCCCAAGGGATGGAGGGATCCCTGCCCTTGCTGCGGCAGGTCTACCGATTTTTGTACCGCTCAGGGTTGCCTTTGGAAAAAGCGCTGCAAACACTGCGCAGCAGCCTGTGTGTCGTTTGTAACAGCGGTGCGGAGGGAGAGCGCCATGTCCTTTCCCTACAGGGGAAAGAGTGGGTGGACGAGACGGGATCCCTGCAACATCTGCTGCAATTTTTGGAAGACTCCCTCTCCCAGCCCCAACGACGTGGCCCTCTGCCGGCCCTGCGCGGGAGGGGGGAAGATCCGCCGGTGCAGAGCACTTCAGAGCTGGATGACTAAAGATTGGGGTCGGGAGCGTAGCTCTAGTGAGCCACCTGTTCATCTGCACGGGCGAGGTCTCAGGGGATCTGCAGGCCGGCCATCTGATCGAAGAATTGCTGCGCCAACGCCCTCAGCTGCGCATCACCGCCGTGGGAGGGGAGCGCATGGCTGCTGCGGGGGCCCGTCTGTTGCACCGCACCACCGAGATCAGCTCTGTTGGCATTTTAGAGGCTCTTCCCTTTGTCGGCCCCGCCCTCTGGACGGAGTGGAAGATTCGCCGCTTTTTAGCCCAAGACCCGCCAGATGTGGCCGTGCTGGTGGACTACATCGGCGTCAACAGCCGCATTGCCCGTCTGCTGCAACGGCGGCAGATCCCTGCTGTCTATTACATTGCCCCCCAAGAGTGGGTGTGGTCGCAGGACGCCCGCCTCACCTACCAACTGGCCCAGCAGATGCGGCTGATGTTGGCGATTTTCCCTGAGGAAGCCCGCTACTACGCGGCGGCAGGAGCCCATGTCCAGTATGTGGGCCATCCCCTGTTGGATATTTTGGCCGCTGTGCCCAGCCGTGCTGCCGCCAGAGCCCAGTTGGGGATCCCTGCCGAAGCCACGGTGGTGGTGGTGGTGCCGGCTTCGCGTCGACAAGAGCTGCGCTCGGTTCTGCCTGTCTTGCTCAAGGCGGCTCAGTTGTTGCAAGCTCACCTGCCTCAGGCACAGTTTTGGGTGCCCCTGGCCTCGCCCCGTTTTGCTGCCCCGATTGCGCGGGCTGCCCGCCGCCTTGGGCTCAACCTCACCCTTTTGGATCCCCAAGCTCTGCCCTTCTTCTCCCCCCACAAAGCTCATCACCTCGCCTTGGCAGCGGCTGATTTGGTGTTGGCCAAGTCGGGCACGGTGAACTTGGAGACGGCCATCTTGGGGATCCCCCAGGTGGTGATCTATCGCCTCAACCCCATCACCTTCTGGATCGCCCGCCATTGGCTGAGGGTGTCGGTGCCCTTCATGTCTCCGCCCAACCTCGTGCAGATGCGCCCCATTGTGCCGGAGTTGCTGCAGGAGCAGGCCCAGCCAGAGAAGATTGCCCAACTGGCGCTGGAGTTGCTAACTCGGCCCGAACGCCAAGCCCAACTGCAAGCCGACTACGTCGCGATGCGGGCCGCCCTGGGAGAACCCGGCGTTCTGGCTCGCGCTGCCAAGGCCATCCTAGAGGTGTTGGATGGCGAAGCTGGATCGAAGCAGGATCCCTTCCGCCGCTAACTCCGGCGACCCAGCACCTGGGGCACGGCCCGTCCTCCCGCCAAGGCCGCTGTCGAATCCTCCTCTTCCAGATACTCAGCATCTTGGTTGACCCGCCACCCATCGTAGCGCCGTTCCCCCGCCACAATGTTGCGAGCGGCCAAAAGGCCCGTCATCATGGCGTGATCCTGGTTATTGTAGCGGTGCATGCCGTTGCGGCCTGCCACCTGCAAATTGGGCAGTGCTTCTTCCAAAAAGGTTCGAATGGTCTGGATGTGAGCTTGATAGCCGTGATTGTAAACCGGGTAGGCTTTCGGGGCGCGAATGACTGTGCCGCCCAAAACCTTTGCCTTCCCCAGCAGGCCCAACCGCTGCAATTCCAGCGTTGCCAAGGCCATCAAATCCCCATCGGTTTGTCCCCAAAAGGGATCCGTCGCTGAGCAAAAATACTCCAAACCCAAGCAGGTGACCGAGGGATCCGGAACCATGTCCGCGCTCCAATTCTTGAAGTTTTGGATACGCCCCACCCGCACCGAGGGATCGTGAATGTAGATCCAGTGATCTGGAAATAGGTTGGGCTCATCCACCAGCAAAGCCACCGTCAAAAAATCCCGATACCGCAGTTGTTCGGCAGCCTCTCGCACCGGCTCCGGTGCTGCAGGTACCAAAGCCCGCACCAGAGAGCGCAGCGGCATGGTGGAAATGAACTGCTCGCCGGTCACCCAAAAGGTCTCTCCCCCTTGAGAACAGGCTTGTACAGCTTGAACTCCGGCCCGGTTCCAGTGGATTGCCGTAACCTTGCGATCCAGTTGTACCGGCTGCCCGGCTTCTGCCAGCAAGGTTTGAACGCGCTCCCACATCTGGCCTGGCCCTAGGCGAGGATAGCGAAAGCGATCGATCAGGGTTTTGATCACCCCCTCTCGGTTGGGGAAAAAGGTTTTACGGATCAAAGAAGCCATCGACAGACCCTTGATCCGCTGGGCTGCCCAGTCGGCGCTGATCTCGTGACAAGGGATCCCCCACACTTTCTCGGTGTAGGTCTTAAAAAAAGTGCGATACAGCCGTTCCCCAAATTGGTTAATGACCCAATCTTCAAAAGATACAGGATTGGGCCTGGGAAAGAGGCGCGCCTTTAGGTAACTGAGCAGACAGAGGGTGGTAAACCCTGGCCCCAGTTTGGCAAAAACATCCGTAGGTCGAATTGGATAATCAAAGAAAACACCTCGGTAAAAAATGTGGGAAAGCCGACGGCAAACCTGCATTTCCGAGCCCAAAATCTCCGTCCACAGAGCCTCAATTTCCGCCGACTTGGAGAAAAAGCGGTGTCCACCGATATCAAAGCGATAGCCTTGGTAGGTTACAGTGCGGGATAGCCCCCCTACCTGCACCGGATCCGCTTCCAAAACCGTTACCGGGTAGCCCTGCTTGTTCAGCTCGTAGGCGGCACTCAATCCAGCTGGCCCCGCCCCGATCACCACTGTGGACTGCACTCTGGATAGCTGCCTTGAGGTACCATCTGGTAATATAGCAAAGGGATTGCAGTTTGA
>NZ_JANSHQ010000435.1:0-2968 GCF_047461715.1 Synechococcus sp. R8-2
TCTACCCCGAAATAGCTGACGGTGCCGAAATCGTTGAGGGTCTCCATCAAGGCCAGCAGACAGCCGGCCACGATCCCCGGTCGGGCCAGCGGCAAAGCCACCTTGAAAAAGCTGGCCCAAGGCCCGTAGCCCAAGGAGCGGCTTACCTCTAAGCAGGCCACCGATTGCTCCTGAAAGGCCAGCCGGGCCGAGAGGTAAACATAGGGATAGAGGGTGAGGATCAGCAGCAGGATCGCCCCCCACAACGAGCGAATGTTAGGGAACCAGTAGTCGCCGATCCCCCAACCTGTTACCCGCCGCAGCCAGATCTGGAAACCGCCGGTTACCTGCAAAAAATCGGTGTAGGCGTAGGCCAACACATAGGTGGGGGCCGCCAGGGGCAGCACCAACATCCACTCCAGCCAGGCCCGCCCCCAAAACTGACACATGGTCACCAGCCAGGCAGTGCCACTGCCCACCAGGATGACCCCCGCCGCCACCCCTGCCATCATCACCAGGCTATTGCGCACATAAAGCCCCAAGACCGTATCGGCCAGGTGCTCCCAAACCTGCCGCTCGTCCGCAAAAAGGCTGAGCAACACCGTAAGGACAGGAACGAGAATGAGACCGCTGAGGGTCAGAGTCAGAAGCGCCCAGCCGTTCAGAGGAAAGAAGCCACTTCCCGGCAGAGATTTGCTCAACAACTTCAACCTCATCTCTTTGTCCATCTCAACAGGCGGGAGCTACCTCTTGAGCAACTCCTGGGGAAGAAAAGGGGATCCTCCAGGGATCCCCAACCAAGTTTTCTCTCAAAACAAGCTCTTGGGCAGCTTAACGAAATAAACGATGTTCTCGTCTTGCTTGTTACCAAGGTAAGGCATAGTTTTTTCTTGAACCGCGCCCTTTTCCGAGACGATGCCAAAGTCGTCGTCGTTAACTATAACTATCGCTAGGGTAGTTGAGTTGAGAATGGCCAACCCCTCGGGCTTGTCGTGGGGATAATTGGGGATCGACATAATGTCAAATACTTCTTCTTTGGAAACGGGCTTGATCCCCGCTGCAATGATTTCCTCTTGGGTTAACTGCTCCAGAGTCTTGCCGTTAACCAGCAGGCCATTTGGACCAGGATCAAAGACATCCGTGGCAGCGGCAGTATCGATTTTGTAGATCTTCTTCGTAACCTCTTTGTCCTCTCCCGGCGTTTTGCCATCCCGTTCGAGAACCAGGAAGGTTGTGTCGGTAATGGCGACAATTTCGCTAACAGCGGTGCCAGTTCCCTCTAAAGGATAGAGGTATTCTTTGAACTTGCCCGTGGCCAGTTCATAGAAGAGTATCCTGCAAACAGTTGCGGTCTTTTGAACATCTTTGTTGGGGTTCAAAAGCGGAGACTGCATGATGCCGACCAAGTATTTCTGATCGGGCGTCAGAGTTAGCCCCTCCATGCCGCGATTGGGGCGCCGATTTTTGTAAACTTCTGGAAGCTTTTTGCCGCCAACTCCACTTCCAAAAGGATTTAGCCACTCGATGGCCTTGCCATTGGAATCAAAATGGATCAAGTGAGGTCCGTATTCGTCGGCAACCCAAAAGCTTCCATCTTTGGCCACCGCGATCCCCTCTGGATCGATACCTTTGGGATCCGGCGCAAGCTGCTTGCCGCTGAGATCGTAGGCATTCTCTCCCGTTCCCCCCGAGTCAGATGGATTGGGGATCCCGGTGAGATTTTTGCCGGTCTCGTCTTGCAGCAGGATGACCCTGTCCAACTTGAAGCCCTTGCCGTCCAAAGACAATCTGGCAACTTGAGGGGTAAAGTCTGGCTTAGGGAAAATCTTGTCGTTTGACTCAGCTCCATCAATATTGGGACCGCGATCGGTGAGCACATAAAAATATTGGCCATCAAAGGCAAGGCCAGAGCCAAACCCACCATTGTAGATTTTGACGCCGTTTTCTGTGGTCAAAAGCAGATCCCGCTTTGGAACAGGAGCCTTTTCGGGAAGGTTTTCAATTGCCTTTGCCGGGCTATTGGTGTAGAAAGAAGTTAAAGAAAGCAGGAGCAAGAACAAGCCTGCTGTTCGCAGTTGTTTCATTTGGCAAACCTCCAGAAGCTTTTGAAAAAGAAAGACAGGACGCCTGAGCGGCCTCGAACGGAAGCAACGCCGTCCTAGAGTATCGACGCTTGGCCAAGAACCGTCAAGCTGCTTAACGTTCACGGCGTCAAGCAATGAAAGGCTGCACTCAGGGCCTGTCCTGGAGGCCTGATCTACTTCCAACCGGCCCGATCCATTACCTTTAGGGCATCAGGGGTGACGCGGCCAATGCTGGCGGCGTTGATCGTATCTTCCTTAAAGGTGCCAAAGCTGGCCACCACCGAGTCGATCTCAGCCCCGGGCAGTACCGGGTACTCATTGTTGCTCTGGGCAAAAATGGCCTGCGCCTCTGGCCCGGAGAGAAACTCCAAAAATTGGATGGCCGCGTCTTTGTTGGGAGCTGTTTTCAGAATGCCGGCCCCGCTGATGTTGACGTGGGTGCCACGATCCTGCTGGTTGGGGAAGAAGACGCCGATTTTCTCGGCTACGGCGCGCTCTTCTGGATTGTCGGATTTGATCAAACGCGGCAAATAGTAGGTGTTGGCCAAAGCCACGTCTCCCACCCCGGCGGCCACGGCCTTGATCTGATCCGTGTCTCCCCCTTCCGGCGGACGGGCAAAGTTGGCCACCAAGCCCCGGGCCCATTGCTCCGTTTCCGGGATCCCGTGGGCCAAGATGATCGAAGCCGTCAAGGATTGGCTGTAAACGTTGCTGGAGGAGCGGGTGAGCACCTTGCCCCGCCACTTGGGGTTGGCCAGATCTTCGTAGGTAGACAGCTCGTTGGGATCCACCTTGTCTTTGTTGTACATGATCACCCGCGCCCGCTTGGTGAGGCCAAACCAGTACCCCTCTGGATCCCGCAGAGACTCGGGAATATTTTTGGAGAGCGTCTCCGACTGGATGGG
>NZ_JANSHQ010000436.1:0-1181 GCF_047461715.1 Synechococcus sp. R8-2
GCGTCTGCCGTTCCGCCACGTCACTCTCACCCATGCTAGCTCGCCCTCTGGGCCAGGGCGACCTGTAGGGCAGCAGTCTCAGCATCATCGTCATCTCGAATCGGAATCCCGCTCCAAGTCGCGAAAAAGAGGTGTGCTCAGGTAGCGTTCCCCAAAACTAGGCTGGATCATTACAATCCGCTTGCCAGCGTTTTCCGGTCGCCGCCCCACCTGGATGGCTCCCGCCAAGGCAGCCCCAGTGGAAATGCCGGAGAGGATCCCTTCTTCTTTGGCCAGGCGCCGGCTGTAGACCATGCTCTCTTCATCTTCCACTGGGATCACCTCATCCAGCAGGTCGCGCCGCAGCACATCAGGCACGAATCCCGCTCCGATCCCTTCAATGCGATGAAAGCCGGGCCGTCCACCACTCAAGACGGCACTGGCCTTGGGTTCAACGGCCACCAGTCGAATGGCTGGGTTTTTCCCCTTCAAAAACTCGCCCGCCCCCGTGATGGTGCCGCCGGTACCTACCCCTGCCACCAGGATATCCACTTGACCATCGGTATCTTCCCAAATTTCCGGGCCGGTGGTTCTGGCATGGATCCGGGGGTTGGCGGGATTGGTGAACTGGCCCAACATGTAAGCGTTGGGAGTGCGGCGGACGATCTCTTCAGCCTTCCAGATGGCTTCCCCCATGCCGCCGGCGCTACTGGCCAGGTGCACCTCTGCTCCGTAGGCTTTCAACAGCAGTCGCCGCTCCAGGCTCATGCTCTCAGGCATGACGATGATGAGCCGGTAACCCTTGGCAGCAGCGGCCATGGCCAGGCCAATGCCGGTATTGCCAGAGGTGGGCTCCACCAAGATGGTCTTGCCGGGGGTGATCAAACCGGCCTGTTCGGCAGCCTCGATCATGCTGACGGCAATGCGGTCTTTCACCGAAGCGGCAGGGTTAAAGCTCTCCAATTTCACCACGATCTCGGCCAGGCACCCCTCCGATTGCGGGATCCGATTCAACCGCACCAGCGGGGTGCGACCGATGAGCTGGGTGATGTTGGCGGCGATTTTCATGGCTAACAAAAAGGAAGAAACCATCGCGGCAGTGGGCCCTAGCCCTTAACTCCGGAGCAACCAAGGGCCTTACGCGAGGCTAACCCTTGAATAAGCTCCTTGGCGTGCCCCTTTCAGCTTACTAGCGCAGGAGC
>NZ_JANSHQ010000437.1:0-732 GCF_047461715.1 Synechococcus sp. R8-2
CCAGCCCATGCCGCCGGGATCCCTCAAGATTTATCCCTTGCGCCTCTTCCCCGGCCAAGATCTCAAGCAGGAACTGGAGCGAGTGGCCCGGCAGCAGCCCTTGCAAGCGGGGTTTGTCCTCAGCGCTGTCGGCAGCCTTAGCCAAGCCACCCTGCGCCTGGCCGACCAAATGGGGGATCACCTGTTGTCGGAACGCCTGGAGATCCTGGCCCTGAGTGGATCCCTGTGCCCTGACGGAGTCCATCTCCATCTCACCGTTGCCGATGCCCGAGGCCAAACCTGGGGGGGACACCTGCGCCCCGGCTGCCTCATCTACACCACCGCCGAAATTGTCCTCGCCGATAGCCCGGAGTACCGCTTCTCCCGTCAACCGGATCCGGCCACCGGCTACCTGGAGTTGCACATCCAACCCGTGGCAGGGGATCCCTGCTGGCCGTCCCCACCCCCCCAACCCCAGCAAAACCAGCAGACAAAACCAGAGGCTGACAACAGCAGGCCGAAAAGCTTACAGTAGCCAACATGAGTTACCTAAAGCTAAAGGGGGCTTGTGAGCGCCAAGCCGAAAGCTTCACGGAACTCATGGACGCTTTGCGGTGTGGCGGGCATGTTACTGGGTTTTCGGACGCAACTCATTCTTAACCGCAAGCAAACAACTCTAGCCGCCCAACACGCTGGGGTAGCCCGCCACGCCTATAACTGGGGCTTAGAAGTCTGTCGGCAAGCCCTGGAGAA
>NZ_JANSHQ010000438.1:0-2206 GCF_047461715.1 Synechococcus sp. R8-2
CTGCGGTTTGGGCGGATGCGCCAAGCTTGGGTGTGGGGGGCCTATCCCCTGCTGTGGCTGTTGACCTGGGTGGGATCCCGCTCGGCCCAGCCCCAGTTTTTGGGGATCCCGGCCTGGTATTGGCTGGCGGGATTGGCTGTCCTGCTGTTGGTACCTCTTAACTTCTACATTGTGCGCGTTTGCTGGCCTGGAGATGACTGACAGCATTTTAAGTTTGGGTGTGGTGGGGGTGTACTTGCTGCTGCTGGCAGCCATCGGCTTCTGGAGCTATCGCCACAGCGGTCGGGATCCGGTTAGCTACTTTTTGGCGGGGCGGGGGTTGGGATCCCTGGCTCTAACCTTGACGACGCTGGCGACGCTGCTCAGTGCCTTTACCTTCATTGGGGTGCCGGCAGATGCCTATACCCACGGCCTGGGAATCTTCCTGGGGGTGGGGGTGACCACCGCCTTCATTTCGGGGCTGTTTTTGTGGGTGGGCTACCGGGTATGGCTAGCAGCCCAACACTTTGGCTTCATCACCCCTTCCGAGTTTTTCGGCCATCGTTTTCAAAGCCCCCTGTTGGCGTTGTTGTATTGCCTGAGCGCTTTGGTGTTTACAGCCCCCTACATCAGCATCCAGATCATTGGCGGGGCCCGAACCCTGGCGGCGGTGTTGGGGGAGGGGATCCCCTACTGGCCCTTGGCAGTGGTGGTGGCCTTGGTGATCCTGGGGTATGTGCTCTTTGGCGGATCCCAGGCGGTGGTCTGGACGGATGTGGTGCAGGGGATCATCTTGATTCTGGGGATGGGGGTGGCCTTTGTTGCAGTGGCTTTCTCCCTAGGGAGAGAAGCGGGTAGCGAACTGGATCCCTGGCTGAGCTTGCCCGGCCCCCAAGGACGCTGGAGCTGGCAAGGGTTACTCGGCAATCAACTGCTGTTTTTCATGGCCACTCCCCTTTTCCCACAATTTTTCCAGCGCTTTTACATGGCCAGGAGTGCTCATCCCTTCAAGACCCTGATGGTAGTCTGGCCGCTGCTGATTCTGCTGGTCTTTTTCCCGGCAGCTCTTCTTGGGGTTTGGGGCCGCCTGGCTTTTCCCGGCCTGGAGAAAGCGGACCAGATCATGCCCCTGATGTTGCAAACTCTGCCCGGCGGTGTGGCAGCGGTGGTGATTACAGCAGCTCTGGCCGCCCTCATGTCCACGGCAGACTCACAGCTCCTTACGGCCAGCTCGTTGGTAACGCGGGATCTGGTAGTGACCCTCTTTAGACGCCAGCTTTCCCCCCACCAAGAAGAACAATTGGGACGCTGGGTGGTGCTGGGGATCGGTTTGGCCTCTTTTGCCATTGCCCTTAACCCGCCGGGGCTGATTGTGGAGATCGCCACCTGGAGCTTTCAGGGAAATGCCATGCTGTTCCCAATCCTGATAGCCGGTCTGTACTGGAAGCGGGCTACCCGCGCCGGGGCAGTAGCCGGGGCCCTCGTCTCCAGTGGCCTGACTTTAGGTTGGCTGTCGGGTCTGTTGCCGCGGGCTTGGACAGGGGGCTGGTTACCCGTAATCCCGGCAGTGGTGATCGGCAGTGGGGTGTTAATTGGCGTAAGCTTGCTTACCCAGCCGCCCAAGGAGCAGGTGACCGCCTACTACGAGGAAGGGCCTTGGGGAGAGTAGGTTATTCTTTATCGATCAGCTCAATCAACGCTTTTCCAGGTCTGCCGGTAGCCAGCCAGCTTGAGCCAGGCCGTTGAGAAATGCGAAAGTCCCTCCTAGAAAAAGCAAGCCCATCAGGCCCGCCAAGGGGTTGCCACCAATCCCCGTTAGCCACGCTGGCGCCCTGCCGGTGTAGTCTATCCAGGCCAGATTGTTGACCCAGGCCATGCCCCAGACCCAACCGGCGTGCAGCCCTAGGCTAAGGCCCAGCTTGTTTTGGTTCCAGACCCTCGCCTGCACCAGCAGCAGCCCCATCAGCCACAGTCCGGGAAATTGCGGCCAGGTGGCGAGAATCTCAGGCAAAGGCTTCAGGAAATGGGCCATAGCAAACAGGAAGCTGGATCCCCACACCGCAGTGCTGCAACCGTAGTCCAGCAGCATCTCCTGCAGCAGCCAGCCGCGAAAAAACAGCTCCTCCGCCAGCGCCACCCCCAAGCCCAAAAGCAACCCCAGCAACCCATAGACCAGCAGGGATCCCCTGTCCACTGGCCTCCAACTCAGCCAACCCAGGGATCCCTC
>NZ_JANSHQ010000439.1:0-4537 GCF_047461715.1 Synechococcus sp. R8-2
CATCTTTGGTGGCCTGCCGCTGCGAGTCATTAAAGTAAGCAGGAACCGTGATCACCGCTTGGGTGACCGGCTGGCCCAGGTAGCGGCTGGCATCATCTGCTAGCTTGCGCAGCACCATGGCTGAAATCTCTTCCGGCGCAAATTCCTTGTTCAGGCGGGGTGCGTACAGTTTGACATTGCCCCGCTCATCCCGCCGTACCTGGTAGGAGACCCGCTTGGAGTCGGCATTCAGCTCATCGTACCTACGACCGATGAACCGCTTAACCGAGTAGAACGTGTTTTCCGGGTTGAGCACCGCTTGGCGGCGGGCCATTTGGCCCACCAGGCGCTCTCCATCTTTGGTGAAGGCGACCACCGAGGGTGTGGTGCGAGTACCCTCAGCATTGGCGATGACGGTGGGGACACCCCCCTCCATTACGGCGACAACCGAGTTGGTTGTGCCCAGGTCAATTCCTACAACTTTTCCCATCGGCTCCTTATTCTCCTCTTCTTGAGTACATTGCTTCGGTTACCGCCGCCAGCCTGTGTGAAGTAGCTTGGGCAGCCAATCTGTGAAAATCCGGCAGATGCTTGGTCACTTCCTGGGTCGATCCTAACCAGCTGGTTGGCGAGGCCAGGGCGAGAATGCCGCCCATTTCTCGGGGCTGAAGGGCAGACCGGTTACGGATCTCCGTACCTGCAGCAGCCTTGCTTTCGGTGCCGCTTGGGGTATGGCCTGGGTTGGCAGCTATTGGCAACTCTTGGGGGACTGCTGCCAGGCTAGCTCTGGATAAGCTGCAGCGCCTCCAGGCCGCGGTTCACAACGGTTGCGGCCAGGGGCAGGTAGCCCATCTCCTCGGCCAGGGCTTGTCCTTCGGTAAGGGCCCAGCGGAGCACAGCTTGCAGGGCGGCGGCCATGGCGGGATCCGAGTACCGGCGGTAGGTCAGGATCCAGGTGTAGGTGACGATGGGATACGCTCCAGGGCCAGCGGGATCCGGCACAAAAGCCCGCAGGTTTTCCGGCAGCTCAATTTCGCTCAAGGCCAGGGCCGAGGCTTCCGGGGAGGGGAGAATGAACTCGCCGCGGCGGTTCTCCAGAGCTGCCACCGACAGATCCAGCTCGCGGGCATAGACCGACTCCACGTAGCCGATCACCCCTTCGCTGAGAAGCATTTGGGCGCTCATGCCCTCGTTGCCCTTTACCCCAATGCCCACCGGCCACTCCAGCGACATGCCAACACCGATTTCTGAGGCCCAAGCCGGATCGATGGCGGCCAGGTGGCGGGTAAAGGTATCGGTGGTGCCGCTGCCATCGGAGCGGTAGCAGACGGTGATGGGCAGATCGGGAATGGTTAGCTCCGGGTTCAGGGCCAGGATCTCCGGATCCCGCCACTGGTCGATTTGGCCGCGAAAGATCTTCACCAAAACGGGTCGAGACAGCTTGAGTCCAGAAGGGATCCCCGGCAGGTTGTAGCCTACGGCAATGCTGCCTGCGGTCATCGGGATCATCACCACACCCCGCTTCACCTCGGCGATCTCGGCATCGGTCATGGCCACATCACTGGCGCCAAAGTCCACTGTCTGGTCAATAAATTGCCGGATCCCAGCGGCGCTGCCCACCGGTTGGAAATTGATCTCCACCTTGGGATCCACCTGGCGGTAATCGGAAAACCAGCGCAAGTAAAGAGGAGCCGGAAAGGTGGACCCGGCTCCGTTGATCAGCAAAACTTTGTCGGAGGACTGGCTGCCGGAGGCAGGAACGGGATCCCTGCCGCTGGGTTGGTCAGAACGGGATCCCCTTTGACAAGCACTCAAGGTAGCGCCGGTGGCCAATAAAGAAAGCAACACTTCTCGGCGACGGAAGCGGGGCAGTTGAGCCATGGTTCAGGTTCTCCGAGGTCACCGCCCCGATCCTTGTCTTGCCCACGGGGCCCTGTCAAGGGTTGCCGGCGAGAGCTCTTGGGATCCCGTGCGTGGCCCACTTTCCCCAGGTGGCTGTCTTTCCCTCTGCGCCATCCCCGTATTCCTCGCTACGCTTCCCAGCAAAACTCAGGATCCAACCCAAGTCCAGAAAGGAAAGACAGAAAATGGAGAATTCAAGAGAAAAACAAAGAAAAACAGCGCAAACAAGAGATTGAGCGAGCTGAGTTCTGCGGCAGTTGAATAGAGATCCTCAAGCTAAACCCTTGTCTGGCAAGGCTTAGCGGTTTTTGGGCCTGAGTCCCCCCGCATTGGAAAAACCTTGACATATTCTGGAATAGGGCAATATATTGTGGATTCTGTGCAGAAATCCTGCGCTGTTCACATCTCGGTATCTGGGGGACTACTATGCCGACTTTGACTCGTTCTCCCTGGACACTGCGAGACAGCGAAAAGCTCTATCGCATCTCAGGTTGGGGGGATCCCTACTTCCGTATCAACGCCGCCGGTCATGTGGAGGTGACCCCACAGGGCTTACAGCAGCAGGAACCGGGCATTGACCTGTACCACTTGGTGATGGATCTGGTGGCGCGGGGCCTGCAGTTGCCCCTCTTGATTCGCTTTCCCGAGATCGTGGCCGACCGCATGCGGCGGATTTGCGAGAGCTTTCAGCAGGCCATCCAGCGCTTTGGCTACCCCAACGTCTATCGGGGGGTTTACCCCGTTAAGGTGAACCAGCAGCGCCACCTGGTGGAGGAAGTGGTGAAGCACGGTCGCGCCTACCACTTTGGCCTGGAGGCGGGATCCAAACCGGAGCTGTTGATTGCCCTGGCTCTGCTGGATACTCCTGGGGCTTTGTTGATCTGCAACGGCTACAAAGACCGCGACTTTATGGAGACGGCTCTCTTGGCCCAGCGGCTGGGGCGCACACCCATCATCGTTTTGGAGCGGCTGCAAGAGCTGGAGCTGGCGCTGCAGGCTGCCGACCAACTGGGCATTGACCCCATCTTGGGGGTACGGGCCAAGCTCTCCGCCCAGGGCAGTGGACGCTGGGGCACCTCGGCTGGGGATCGGGCTAAGTTCGGCCTCACGGCCACCGAGATTTTGCAAGTGGTGGAACGGCTGCGGGAAGCGGGCAAGCTGCATTGTCTACGCCTGTTGCACTACCACATCGGCTCCCAGATCTCGATGGTGAGCGTGCATGGACGGGCCGTGCGGGAGGCCAGCCAAATCTACATCGAGCTGGTCAAGCTGGGGGCACCCATGGGCTACCTGGATATCGGCGGCGGCTTGGGGGTCGATTACGACGGATCCCAGTCCCCCAATCCTTTTTCCCAGAGCTACAGCATGGAGGACTACGCCGCCACCGTGGTGCAGACCGTGCTGACCGCCCTAGAACCCCACGGGATCCAGCCGCCGGTACTGGTGACCGAAAGCGGACGCGCCCTGATGTCCCACCAGTCGGTGCTGGTGTTTGACGTGCAAGATGTCAACGCCGCCAGCCCCTACCCCATGCCCACCCAGCTCACTTCCGATGCAGAGGTGATCCAGAAGCTAAACCAGCTCTACTACCAAATCCAGCCCGATACTCTGGTGGTCAACTATCGCCGTTGTCAGGAGCTGAAGGAGGCCGCCCTGCGCCAGTTCACCGAGGGATCCCTCAGCCTGCAGGAGCGGGCCGAGGTGGAACGCCTGTTTTGGAACTGCTCCGACAAGATTTGCACCTTGGCCTACGAGCAGCACCAAGCGGGGCATCCGGTGGCAGTGGATCTCCTGGATCTGGACGAGATGCTGGCCAGCATCTACTACGGCAATTTCTCCCTGTTCCAATCCCTGCCGGATAGCTGGGCCATCGACCAGGTCTTCCCCATCATGCCGATTCATCGTCTGGATGAGGAGCCACGCCAATGGGCCACCCTGGCGGATCTGACCTGCGACAGCGACGGCAAGATCAACCGCTTCTTCGGCGAAGATGGGCAGATCACCTCGGTCTTGCCGCTGCACGACCCCAACGGACATCCCTACCTGCTGGGGGTGTTTCTGGGGGGCGCTTACCAGGAGATTCTCGGAGATCTGCACAACCTGTTTGGCGATACCAACGCGGTGCATATCCGCTCCCGCCCCGGCGGCTACCACGTTTCCCAAGTCATCAAGGGGGACACCATTGGCGAAGTGCTGAGCTGGGTGCAGTACAACAGCGAAGATCTGGTGGAGACCCTCCACCACGCCACCGAGACCGCCCTGCAGCGAGGGCAGATCACGCTGGATCAAGCCCGCGCCTTGCAGCAGCACTTTGAAGACAATCTGCGGGCCTACACCTACTTACACTGAAGGTGGTGTTCCTCGAAAAAATCCCTAAAACCAAACAGGGATCCCGGCCTAAAACCGGGATCCTTTTTGCTTCCAGATCAAACCAAATCAAAACCAGATCAAAAATTTGTCGATCACAGACGCACCGGACTGTCCAAAGCCAAGTTAATCGTTTGGTTAGGGCGCAACACCACGACTTGAGGTGCTGTGATATTGCCCACCGCCACTCCGGCTCCAGCTCCGCCAATAACCCCTAAAGCAGAAACGCCTCCTGTGAGCAAGCCCAGCACCGTACCCCCCACAGCACCAATGGCTGCATCTTGAGCAA
>NZ_JANSHQ010000440.1:0-1515 GCF_047461715.1 Synechococcus sp. R8-2
TGGTCGCGTCGTCGCGTCAGCGTTGCCGAGCAATAATGCATGCGGCCAAAGGCTTTTCTCAATGGCCCAGGCGCCTCACCCTAACCTGAAACGACTATGATTGCTCAACGTTGGTTACGCCTGGGGATCAAGCTGTCTTTCTTTGCCGTGATGTCCACAGCTTTGCCAACCGGAATACGGCGCGGCTTCTCTAAAGAATGGGGTAGCTGGGTATCCTAAAAGCTGGGGTTACGGCATCCTTCTTTATTCATGGGGATGAAGTGGCTCAAGACATAACGGTCATTCTAAGACCTAGGAAAGAACTCTTCAGCCTTGACCGTGAGGGGATGTTTATTCTTTGCCTACGGTTGGTTCACTATTCAAGCAGGTCTTGTCAAAGCGAGCACACCGAGTTTGAAACAGCAACTACTCCGCCTACTTGAGTTTTGGCGCCGCCGCTTTCCCCACAGCTTGCGCACCCAGGTGGCATTGGTCATTGCCAGCCTTTCGTTCGTCCCCAACTTGGTTTTCATCCTGTCGGTGCAGTGGATCTGGCCCGACACGCAGTTCAGCACTGAAGGGATCCTCCTGCTGCTGCTGTGGATCCCGTTGCTGGCGGTGCTGTCGGCGGTGGTGGGCTATGCTCTGTCCTCCATGATTTTGCGCCCCCTCACCCTGCTGGCCCGCGAGTTGGCTCATTTGGAAACCTTGATTAACCAGCCCGCCCGTTGGAATCTGCTGCTCCGCCCCGGGGATCCCCAGGAAGCCCTGATCTTGCGGCAGGCCTTTGCCCAGTTGCTGCGCCAGATCCAGATCGATCAAATGCGGCGAGAAGCCTTTACCGCTACCCTCGTTCACGACCTCAAAACCCCCCTCATCGCCTTTGGGCACCTGCTGAGCGCCTTTAAACAGGATCAACAGCTCGAGCCGGAGCAACGTCGCGCTCTGCTGGATCGCATCCTGCAGGAAAATCAACACAATCTCTCTCTGGTGCAGAAAATGGTGGAGGCTCACCGCCTGGAGCGGGGAGAGATCGAGTTGCATCCTCGGCCTTGTGATCTGGGATCCCTGGCCAGAAAGGTGGCCGAGCGCATGGGATCCCTGGCCCAGGAGCGGGGGATCGATCTGCGAGTCGAAGGAGAAGGGTGGGGCAACGCCGATGAGGCAGAGCTGGAGCGGGCGCTGGTGAATCTGGTGGACAACGCCTTGCGCTACGCACGCCATGCGGTGGTGTTAATCGTCAGCCCCCACCAGATCCAGGTGCAGGATGATGGCCCCGGCTTGCCGGCTCCCCTAGAAGAGTTGGCCCAACCCTACGTGACCCAGCCCATTCACATTGCCGGCCACCACTACCCAACCGGCTCAGGAGGTCTGGGGCTATATATCGCCAGGCGCATCCTGCAGGCCCACGGGGGGGACTTGCGGTTGGTCGAGACGGGATCCCAAGGGACTGCTCTAGCCCTGGTGTTGCGCTAACCCAATAGATTGGTGCTGAACAAGACTGGTGTAGTCATTTTAAGTGACATACTCCCGCAC
>NZ_JANSHQ010000441.1:0-5413 GCF_047461715.1 Synechococcus sp. R8-2
CGCGCCGCTTCCGCGACCACCCTCAGCTCCTCTTCCAGAGGGAGAGGGGAGCCAGACGGAAAGGTTTCATTCATGATGTTTAGACCATGATGTTTAGAGTGACTACATACTCGACTTTATCCCCACCCGATTTGAAGCAACAAAACTCGATCTCCTCAGGAACGGCGAGGCCGTTCAAGTTTGACCGAGGTGGCCTGATCCCTTGGCCGGAAGCCTCAGAAATCCACCTGAGAGATAGGGCCTAGAGTGAGTTTTGAGTTTCTGGGGATCCTGCAAGACTAGTATCCTCTGTGTCTTTATCCAAACCGTTTTCAAAGCACTCCGGTAAATGGGAAACTGCCGCTGCCCAGCCGCTCCTGCCGATCGAACACACTGATGGTGAGCTGATGGGATCCCGTTTGAGTGAGGGTAAAGCGATTCTGGGTCAGGGTCAGCCCTGTAACGGTGCAGGTGGTCGCCCCAACGAAGCAGCCGGGCAACTGAGCAGCATCAAAAGCTCCCAGGGTTACGAAATTGCCCAGTGGGGTGGTGACGGAAGCCAAAAAGGCGTTGGAACCCCGGATCCCGGCAGGGGCCTCTACCCGGAAAGACACCACAAAGGTTGGAGTTTGCCCCACCAAGACGGTGCGCGGAGAGAGATCAGTAATGGTGAGGGATGGAGCAGGTATGGGAGGCGGCAGGGGCAGAAGATCGCTGCTGCCGGTCGTGCCCCCACACCCCACCAGAACACTGCTCAGCAGCACCAGCAATGGGATCCGTTCATGCCTTCGCTGCATGGTTTTCCTCCACTCCAAAAGGTCTTCTTTTTTTGAGCTTATTGTCTAGAGTTTGTCTCCACCAAGCCAGCGGGCGGAAAGGAGAGAACCTGGCGAGAAGCAGCCTGGAATCCTTCGTCTATTCCCCTTGCAAAAGGTTTTGGCAAGCTGTGGCAATGGCCCAGTCCTCTTGGGCTGAGATCACCAGAACCCGCACCGGAGCATCCGAAGTGCTGATATCGCAGTTGCGGGGGGATCCGGCATTCAAAACCGGGTCGATCTGGATCCCTAAAAAACCTAGGTCTGCACAGGCTGCCGCCCGCACCGGTGCTGAGTTTTCCCCAATCCCCCCAGAAAACACCAGCGCATCCAGCCGATCTAAGCTCATGAGCATCGCCCCAATCTGGCTGCGCAGACGGTGAACAAACAGCTCGAAAGCCAGCTCCGCCCGGGCATGGCCTGCCTCCATTGCCTCCAACACAACCCGCATATCGCTGCTCAGGCCGGAAACGCCCTTCAACCCCGATTCTCGGTTCAAGATCCGATCCAGTTCATCCACACTCATGCCCTGGCGCAACTGATGGATCAAAATGCCCGGATCCACTGACCCCGACCGGGATCCCATCATTAAGCCCTCCAGGGGGGTGTAGCCCATGGTGGTGTCCACACTTCTGCCCCCGCGAATGGCCGCCAACGAGCAGCCGTTGCCCAGGTGACAAGTGATCAGCCGCAACTCCTCCAGGGGTCGGTTCAAGATCTCGGCAGCGCGACGGGCGCAATGCTCGTGGTTGATGCCATGAAACCCGTAGCGGCGGATCCCTTGTTCAGCCCAAGCGTAGGGAAGGGGGTAAAGGGCTGCGGCCAGAGGCATTTGCTGGTGGAAGGCGGTGTCGAAAACGGCCACCTGAGGGATCCCCGGCAACAGTTGCCTTAGCAGACGGATGCCAGCCAGCGCAGCAGGGTTGTGGGCTGGGGCCAAGGGGATCAATTGCTCAATCGCCCTCTCCACCTCCGGTGTAATTAAGGTAGGCTGCCGGTACAGGGATCCCCCATGCACCACCCGATGGCCGACGCCGCCGATCTCAGCCGCCTGCGGGAGCAGGGATCCCTCCCCTTGCCAGAGGCTTTGAAACAGCGGGGCCAGTTGGCCGATCCCTCCCTCAGGTGAAGCGGAGGGAAAAGATTCCCACCCACCGCCTCGCCGACGAGTCTGGATGAGGGCCTCCCCCGGCTTGTAGGTGAAATCCACCTGGGCTTGCCAGATGGGCGTGGCCTCCACCCTTCCCTCAACCGTCAGAAATAGGGAGGATTTGAGGCTGCTGGAACCGGCATTGACGACCAGAATATTCACAGCGTGTCTTCGTTGGCCTTCGCACTGCTGGGCTTAAGGCCTATAGCCCGCTTGCTTGAACAGAGCGGTTGACTACCCTGCCGCTAAGGATGACCATAGCATTAAAGCCCTCCTGCAGCTTCCTGAGGCCAAGGCGAACTGCGTAGCGGTAGGACGGAGCTTTAGACCCAATTTTTTGGGTAATCTGTTCCCCTACTTCTGTTGCCCTCCATCCCACTGGACTAACGCTGCTTATGCCCAGAGTCATCGTCACAGATCCCATCGATCAGGCGGGGATCGACATTCTCTCCCAAGTCGCTCAGGTGGATGTGCAAACTCAGCTCACCCCAGAGCAGTTGATCGCGGTCATCCCCAACTACGATGCCATCATGGTGCGCTCCGGTACACGGGTTACCCGAGAGGTAATCGAGGCGGGGACGAACTTAAAAATCATCGGGCGGGCGGGCGTTGGTGTCGATAACATCGATGTGCCTGCCGCAACCAAAGCCGGGATCCTGGTGGTCAACTCCCCAGAGGGCAACACCATTGCCGCTGCCGAGCACGCCATTGCCTTGATGATGGCCCTCTCCCGCCACATACCCGATGCCAATGCCTCTCTGAAATCGGGCCTGTGGAATCGGCAAGAGTTTGTCGGCGTAGAAGTCTACAAAAAAACGCTGGGGATTGTCGGATTGGGTCGGATTGGATCCCATGTGGCCCAGATTGCCAAGGCGATGGGGATGAAGCTGCTGGCCTATGACCCCTATCTGTCCGTGGAGCGGGCAGAGCAACTGGGGGTGCGCCTGGTAGACTTCACAACTTTGGTGCAGGAATCGGACTACATCACCTTGCACGTTCCCAAAACCCCTGAAACCACCAACCTGTTCAACGCCGAAACCTTTCGCATGATGAAGCCGACCGCTCGCCTGATCAACTGCGCCCGCGGCGGTTTGGTGGATGAACAAGCCCTGTACGAAGCCCTGAAATCCGGCCAAATTGCCGGAGCGGCTTTGGATGTATTTGCCAATGAGCCCCTGAAGGACTCCCCGCTGTTTTCCCTGGGCAAAGAAGTCCTGCTCACTCCCCACTTGGGGGCCTCCACCGAAGAAGCCCAAGTGAATGTGGCCATTGATGTGGCCGAGCAGATCCGCGATGTGTTGCTGGGGCTGCCGGCCCGCTCTGCCGTGAACATCCCCGGCCTACAGGCAGAGGTGCTGCAAAACCTCAGACCCTACCTGGACTTGGCCGAAACCCTAGGCAACTTGGTTGGCCAATTGGCGGGGGATCGCGTCAACCAGTTGGAGATCCGCCTGCAGGGAGATCTGGCGGAAAAAGATGGGCAGCCGATCGTCATTGCCGCCCTCAAAGGGCTTTTGACGCTGGCGCTGCGGGAGCGGGTCAACTACGTCAACGCCTCCATTGAGGCCAAAGAACGGGGCATCCGGGTGGTGGAAACCCGAGATCCCTCCTTGAAAGATTATTCCGGATCCCTGACGTTGATTGCCCACGGCCCCAATGGGATCCGCTCGGTTTCGGGGGCGTTGATTGGGGAGCGAGAGGTGCGGATTACCCAGATCGACGAGTTCCCGGTGAATGTGCCCCCTTCCGCCAACATGCTGATGACCCTGCACCGGGATATGCCGGGGATCATCGGACGGATTGGCACCCTGCTGGGAGCCTACAATGTCAACATCGCCAGCATGCAGGTGGGGCGCAAGATCATCCGCGGCGATGCAGTCATGGTGCTCAGCTTGGACGATCCCCTGCCGGATGGGATCCTGGAAGAGGTGCTCAAGCAGCCGGGCATCCGTGACGCTTTTGTAGTGAACCTCTAGAATTGTTGACCCCTAGAAAAAATCCCAAATCTCACCTACCCTGGCAAGACGGAGTCTTTGCTTGAACCAGAGCAACTTGTCCCTAACCCTGTCCCAGATCCCAGACTGGGATTGGCCGGCCTTTCTGGAGTCCCTGGGCCATTTTGGTGTGGATCTCAGTCTGGAACGCATGCAAGTCTTGCTGCAGCGTCTAGGACAGCCCCAAGCTGGGATCCCGGCCATCCACGTAGCCGGCACCAACGGCAAAGGATCTGTCTGTGCCTGGGTCAGCCACGTGTTGTGGGCGGCAGGCTATCGTGTGGGCCGCTACACCTCTCCCCATTTGGTGGACTGGCGGGAACGGATTTGGCTGAACGGGGAATACATTTCCGCCAACGACTGGAGCCAAGCGCTGGCCCAGGTGCGAGACTGCCTACAAACCTATGCCCCTGACGAGGCTTCTCCCACCCAGTTTGAGGTTATCACCGCTGCCGCTTGGCTGTACTTCCGCCGGCAAAAGGTGGATGTGGCAGTGATAGAAGTGGGCCTGGGGGGGCGGCTGGATGCTACCAATGCTGGGATCGAGCCAGTGGTAACGGCTATCACCTCCATCGGCTGGGATCATTGGCAGCGCTTGGGCAACAGCCTTCCCCAAATTGCCTCTGAAAAGGCGGGTATTCTCAAGCCAGGGATCCCGGCAGTGTGCGCACCCCAAACTCCAGAGGTCACAGCAGTTATCCGAGCCAAGGCAGAGCAATTGCGAAGCCCCCTGAAGATGGTCGAACCTCTGCGATGGTCAGAGCCTCAAACCGTCCACTGGCGAGGGCAGCTCCTCACCTTGCCCCTCAGCGGCGATGTACAACTCACCAATGCAGCAGTAGCCCTTGCCGTTGTAGAAACCCTACAGCAACAGGGCTGGCGGATCCCGGATGCCGCTGTCGAAAAAGGATTTGCCATCACCCGTTGGCCGGGGCGCTTACAGCGGGTGCAGATTGGATCCCGTCAGTTGCTGATGGACGGAGCCCACAACTTACCCGCTGCCCAGGCTCTCCGTCGCTATCTGGATAAGTATCAACCCGGCCCCCTCACCTGGTATATGGGCATCCTCACCACCAAGGATGTCCAGGGCATTCTCAGCACCCTGCTGCGACCGGGAGATTGCTTTTTTGCCCTGCCAATTGCCGGCCACTCTGGGACGGATCCCGAGCAACTTGCTCAGCTAGCCCAGACTCTGCAGCCTCATCTCGCCTCGGCACGGGCACTGCCCAATCTCTCCGCTCTTCGGGCTCAGTTGCTCAAGCCGAAAAACCTCACTGAGCCACCAGCTGTAATCTGCGGATCCCTGTACCTATTGGGTCAAGTGATGCAGCGCTGTTTGGGATGGGAGCTGGCCTGTTGATAAGTGAAACGGCATGAAAAACAAAAGCTCCTCCCTTGTGTAGCTGGAGAGGAGCTAGAGTAAGACCCCAGTATCGTGCGTGTAGTGAGTGGAGGTGGGCCTGGCACCGAGCTAG
>NZ_JANSHQ010000442.1:0-1287 GCF_047461715.1 Synechococcus sp. R8-2
TCATCCAGCCGCTTCAACACCCCATTGACCCCGGAAATACGAGGCCACAAGCTGGGATCCTCATCGGGCAGCGCGTAGGGATAGTGAGTTTCGCCCACGTTTAACAGGTAAAAGCTGGGGCGATCCGGCTCGAAGCGCAACTGTTCCACCATGGCCGCCATATCGTTGTGCTGGGGCATGAGGCGGTAGGAATCGAAATCCCGATTCAGCAGCGTGCTGGGGTTGAGCACCGGCATGGAGACCATGGCGTGGGTGGTGTAGCCCAGTTGATGCTTCAGCAGCGTCGGCAAATAGAGATGAGGCAGCAGATGCTTGAACTCAATGGGTTGCCGGGTGCCGAGCCGCTCGTTGTAGCGCAGATAATCTTGCTTGTAGTGCTCGGACGCAAAAACGTGGATGGGGCTGGTGTGGGGCAGCAGGCCCATGAGCAGGTTGTAATGGGCAGGGGCCGTCCAGGAAGCGTAGCTCCAGCGCTTTTCCAGAGGGCCCAACTTCAGCAAGTGCTTGGGGTTGGCCGCCAGCAGGCTGTCGAAGCGGCAACTGTCTAGGACGATGAGCAGATAGTTGTTCTGTCCCCGCGGTTCAGGGCGGGGGTCGGGCTCAGACGCAAGAGCGGCAGACGATTTCCACCAGTTTAGGAATCCCATCCTTCCTCCTCCTCGTCGGCGTAGGGCCGCTGGACAATCCGCCAGTTGGGAGCTGCTGCCGCATCGTCGTCCTCAGGAGCGGGATCGCGAATGCGTTCCGGCGGGATATTGGAATAGGAATAGCGGCCTGCTTGGGGATCCGGCTCGTACTCCGGCAGATCTTGGGGCAAATAGTGGTCGGGGGGAATCAGCTGGGCTTCCAAAAAGCGAACTCGGTCGCTCAACTGAGTTAACTTACGGATTGCCTGTCGCTGGAACACCCGGTCGTGCAATCGCCAGGAGCCTACATACAAAAATCCCAGCCCCATCCCTGCCCCATAAGAGGCCAATAGCACCAACGATAGAGGAAGCGGGGATCCCGATTGCCCACCCACCACAACCCTTGCCGGGGATCCCCAGTTTTGGATGAGGAGAACGAGCAGGCTCAAGATCCACAAGCCCAGGAGTATGAAGCGAAGGTTTCTGATCGCGTTAGCGGGACGAAATTCTTGCATGGCCTCAACCCTACCCTTTATTAGGCTACCATTCTTCCCTTTCTCCACTGGCCTGGCAGCAAAGACGCTGGAAGCTCAAGCGGAGTTGTTCTCAACAGCCATTAGCCCTCTCCCTAAGGCGCGCTTCAGCTTACTAGCGCAGGAGC
>NZ_JANSHQ010000443.1:0-3307 GCF_047461715.1 Synechococcus sp. R8-2
GCGTAGGGGGAATAGCCGTAGTCGGCCAGCAGAAAAACGACGGGATCAAAGCCCCCCTCCTGGCGCACGCGGAAGGGCTCGGAGGTCACATAGCCCTGCTGGGCAGAAGACTTGTCCAGCAAGAAGGGCGTGAGGCTGAGGTTGTAGGGGCGCTTCTGCTCGTCGGTAAAGCCAAATTTGGCCCGCAAAAAAGGCCAGTAGGTGAGGTTGGCCCCCGGTGACACCCAGATGGGCTTGCCCCGCAGGTCTTCCAGGCGCTCGATGCCCACCCCTGGATGGGCCAAGAGACACTGGGGATCCTTCTGGAAAAAGGCGGCCACGGTGAGAACAGGGATCCCAGCTTGCAGAGCCGCCAGAGCGTCGGGGCTGCCGCCGAGCACAAAATCTGCCGCTCCCCCGGCTAGCAGTTGCAGCACGTTAACCGCCGTTCCCCCCATGCGGATTTCCACCTGCAGACCGTAGTCGGCGTAGATGCCGGTGGCCAGGGCTTGGTAAAAGCCGCCGTGTTCGGCCTGGGCGTACCAGTTGGTGACCAGTCGCAAGGGCCGGGATCTGGCCGAAGAGGGGCGGGAGCCCGCTCCTACTGCTAGCAGAGCAGCTCCACTGGCCAAAAAACGCCGCCGCGGCCAAGGCTCTGGAGTTACACCGGACATAGGCAGGGATCCTCAGGCGGCCACGCTTTCAGTATCTCGCAAGTAGACCAGTTTTTCCTCAGGCTGGCCACCCCTTGGAAGAGGAGCTGTTGGGAGGCGTCTTCGATTTATATTTGCAAAGCAAGCGGGATCCCCTTCTTACAAGGGGCAAGATCGACATTCCAAGGGGTAGGGCATGGGCAAGGTGTATCTAGTGGGGGCAGGGCTGGGCGGGCGGGCGGGCCTGACGCAGGGAGCACTGGAGATCCTACGGCAGGCTGAGGCTATCTGGATCGACGAGCTGGTGGATGAGCGCTTGTTGGCAGAGTTGCCGCCGCAGGCGCAGGTGTGGCGACGCTCTGGGCCAGGAAGCCTCCAGGAGGGCATCCACTGGCTCATCCAGCGCTGCCGAGAAGGCAAACAGGTGGTTCACCTCAAGTCAGGGGATCCCTTGATCTTTGGCCGCGCTCGCGAGGAGATCCAAGCCCTTAGGGAGGCGGGCTGTCCCTTTGAGATTTGGCCGGGGTTGTCGTCGGCCCTGGCTGGCCCCCTCTGGGCAGGGATCCCCCTGACCGATAAGCACTTAAGCCGCGTTTTTGCCGTGCTGACTGCCCACGATCTAGAGGCCTTGCCCTGGGGCGCTTTGGCCCAGTTGGATACTTTGGTGATTTTGATGGGATCCCGGCAGCGACAGCACATTGGCGCACGGCTGGTGGAGTCTGGGATCCCGGCAGACCGACCGGTGGCCTTGATCTGGGGGGCGGGGCAAGCAGAGCAGCAGGTGTGGGTGGGCACCTTGGCCGAGCTGCAGCAGGAGGCGGGTCAGGCGAAGTTGCCGGGTCTGCTGGTGGTCGGGGAGGTGATCCGGTTGCGGCAGGACTTTTTGCCGGGGATCCCACCCTTGCTGCCACCGGCTCCTTTGGCAGGCAAGACGGTGCTGGTTACCCGTTCTGAGGGGCAATCGCCAGCTTTTTGTGAGTTGCTGCAGGCCCAGGGGGCGCGGGTGCTGGAGATGCCCACCCTGGTGATCCAACCGCCCACCTGTTGGGATCCCTTGGATACAGCCATTGCCAACCTGGAACAATTCGACTGGCTGCTGCTGACCTCTGCCAATGGAGTGCAGGCTTTCTTTGAGCGGCTGCAGCGGCAGGGGCGAGATAGCCGAGCACTCCACTCCCTGCAAGTGGCGGTGGTGGGATCCAAAACCGCTTCCGTGCTGGCCCAGTACGGCATTCGCCCGGATCTGATGCCCTCCGAGTTTGTGGCCGAAGCCCTGCTACCCATTTGGCCGCAGCCAGTGCAGGGGCAGCGCATCCTCTTTCCCCGCGTTGAGTCAGGAGGGCGGGAGGAGCTGGTACAGGGGTTGCGGCAGCGAGGAGCAGAGGTGGTGGAGGTGGCCGCCTATCAGTCCGCCTGTCCAGCAGCAGCGGATCCCCAGGTGGTGGAGGCTCTGAAGGCCCGTCAGGTGGACATCCTCACCTTTGCCAGCTCCAAGACGGTGCAGCATTTTGCCCACTTGATCCAGCAGGCAGGGCTAGGCCCTGAGATCTGGGATCCACCCGTGCAGATTGCCGCCATTGGCCCCAAGACGGCCGCAACCTGCAAGGCTGCATTTGGTCGAGTGGACATCGCAGCCCAGGAGTATACTTTGGAAGGATTGGTGGAAGCCCTCATCCAAGCGACCAACCGTTCTACCTAGCCTTTTCAGGCCGTTCGCGGTAGCGGTGCAGAGTACCCAGGTGCTCCTCATAGTGAGCCCCCATCAGCCAAACGGAACTCTCCTGGCCCGGCATCCCAATAGATACACCCAGACACCATGTGGCAGACGGCCAAGCTCTACGAAGACATTCTTTACGAAAAAACGGATGGCATTGCCAAGATCACCATCAACCGTCCCCACAAGCGCAACGCCTTCCGCCCCAAGACCATTGCCGAGCTGATTGATGCGTTTGCCGATGTGCGAGAGGATCCCAGGATTGGAGTAGTGCTCTTAACAGGCGCCGGGCCCCATACCGATGGGAAGTATGCCTTCTGCGCCGGCGGGGATCAAAGCGTACGGGGCGAGGCCGGTTACCTGGATGAGGCCGGGATCCCTCGTCTCAATGTGCTGGATCTGCAGCGCATCATCCGCTCTTTGCCCAAGGTGGTGATTGCCCTGGTGGCAGGCTACGCCATTGGGGGTGGCCATGTTTTGCATCTCATCTGCGACCTGACCATTGCCGCCGATAATGCCATCTTTGGGCAAACCGGCCCTAGGGTGGGCAGCTTCGATGGGGGCTTTGGGGCCGCCTACCTGGCGCGAGTGGTGGGGCAAAAAAAAGCCCGCGAGATTTGGTTCCTCTGCCGCCAATACACCGCAGCCCAAGCCCTAGAGATGGGTCTGGTCAATGCCGTGGTGCCGGTGGAAGAGCTAGAAGCTGAAGGGATCCGCTGGGCGCAAGAAATTCTCCAGCACAGCCCCTTAGCCATCCGCTGCCTCAAAGCCGCCTTCAACGCCGACTGCGATGGGCAGGTGGGGCTGCAGGAGCTGGCCGGAGATGCGACGTTGCTGTTCTACATGACCGAAGAAGCTGCTGAGGGCAAACGCGCCTTTTTGGAAAAGCGCCCACCTAACTTTCGCCAGTTTCCCTGGCTGCCATAGTTTGTTTGTTTTCATTAAATTCCACTTCCCCGAA
>NZ_JANSHQ010000444.1:0-4246 GCF_047461715.1 Synechococcus sp. R8-2
GGGGAACTGGAACAGACTCCCCTGCATTGGTCACCAAAAAGGATTTCAACGTGATGGGTAGCCCCGGAAAAAGTGGTAGATACAACAGCATCGAAAGGCCTAACTGAATTCAGCTAGGCCATAAAAACCATGCGGCTTTGTACCCCTACCTATTGCGGGCTACTACCAGACTAACAGACTAAAAACCTCAAACTTACAGGCTCGAGCCCAAGCCCACATAGGAGCCATAGAAAAAGAGCCCAACTACCGTGATCACACCCAAACCGGCAACCACAGCCACTATCCACAAAGGGATCCTTGCTTGACTGGTCATAGCAACTGGTCTCCAAAAAAGACAGAACTAGCAGCAATTACATTCTCAGTAAACTTAGCAAAGGGGAGCAAGGGCTAGCCAAAAGCCAGCATTGTCCCCTGCGCTCTTTCCCAACTCCAAGAGCAGAGTGGGATCCTGGCCTCAGTTGAGAAAGTAGCTGGAGAACAACAGCCCAACCACAAACACCAGCAGCAAACCCAAGTAAAGGGAAGTGCGGTTTAGCTCGACAGGTTGGGAGTTGGGATTCCTTTCGGGTTGATCAGCCATTGGGTTCACCGTTGAATAAACTGCATTGCAGCAATAGCTCCCAAGAAGAAAACCGTTGGGATCGCCAAGGTATGTACCGCCAGCCAACGGACGGTAAAAACAGGGTAAAAAACGGGTTCATCAGATTTAGTGGCCATAGATATCACCCTACGCAAAAAGCTCAATCAACTTACAAATTGCAACAACGAATAGTCCACTTACCCACGGGCACTCCTAGCGAGTCAGCCTCTCCAGCTCCTCCAGAGCATTGAAGCGATCGCTAACGATCGGCAACTCCTGGCGTTCTGCCGTGAAATACTCATTGGGGCGCGGGGTGCCAAAAATATCATAGGCCAGGCCAGTGCTCACAAAAAGCCAGCCTGCCAAAAACAAAGCGGGAATGGTCAGGGCGTGAATAACCCAGTAGCGGACACTGGTAATGATATCGACAAAAGGTCGCTCTCCGGTGCTGCCAGCCATGAAACTCCTCCCTAGGGTAGGGGCAAAAGTGCTTTCTGAACTTTCTGAGTCTATAACACAATGATAAGGATTTGGATGCACAACTACAAGTTACGAGACCCTTGCTTAGGCCCTTTGCTGTCAAGCCGGATCCCGTCTTGCATAGGTAAAATCTCCTAAGGGATCCCTGCGGCGAACCTTCTTACCCGAGTTTTCAGAATCTCACTGCCAAAGGGCGCAATCCCAAGGGGCATCGAGGGCTTGAGGATGGGGCGGAAGTTTGAGATAAGCTGGCCCTGAGGGGATGTTGTTGGAACAGGAGTGACAGCTATGCGGTGCTCGTGGCCCCTAGCTCTGAGCTTGTGTTGGACGCTGGGCTGGTCGGGTGTCAGCTTGCCGGCTTGGTCCCAAGGGGTGGAGCAGCAAGCCTCGCTGGCCTGGACCGACCCCTACGTGGCGGCTCTGGAACGTCAGACGGATGTGGTGATCACCCGAGAACCCCTGTCGGCCACCCTGACCCGTCTGGAATTGGCCCAGTGGCTGACGGAGTTTTTCGGCTACATTCCCAATCCCAACCAGGTGCAGGAGATTCGCGACCTGGAGCCCAACACCCCCGACTATTGGACTGCCCAAGCCGTGCTGCAGGCGGGGGCCATGCGCCTATACGAGGGCAACGAGTTTCGCCCGCAAGGGGATATCACCCACCTGGAAGCCCTGGCCATTTTGGTGCGGGCTCTGCAATTGCCTGCTCCCACCCAGGCCGACATTGAGCGCTGGATGGCTCTGTACACCGATGCGGCTGATGTGCCGGAGGTAGGGCGGGCTTTTGTGGCCATGGCAGGCGAAGCGGGGCTGCTGGTGAATGTGCCGGATCCAGCTCGTCTTCAGCCCAATCGGGTGCTGAGGCGAGCAGAAGGGGCGGTGTTGTTGCATCAGGCCCTGGTGTATCGCGGTCAGCTTCCGCCCTTGCCACCCCCTGTGGCCCAGTTGCGTCCCTCCCCAGCCCGGGTGGCCGAGACCGTCCAACCCGAAATCTTCCAAACGCGGATCACTCCCGAGGGAGGAAGTGTTCCTGCAGGGGGAACCTTGACCATTGAAGCGCAGGCCACTCCCAACGGCAGGGCTACGGTTGATATCGGCGGCGTGGTTCAGGGTCTGCCGATGCAGGAGGTGCAGCCCGGCTACTACCGCGCAGTTTATAGCCTTGGTCCTCAGGATGCCGTCTTTGGCCCCGACATCAGTATTCAGTTGACCCTCAATGGCGTCAGTACCCGCGTTCAACGGCGGCTACCTCAACTGGCCTTGGGCAATGTTGCTCCTCCGCCAGTGGAATCAGTATTTCCGCCCCCAGCTCCTCTGCCGCAGCCAGCCCCTTTGACTGCAGCCGGCAATCGCTATCCGCGCATTGAGGCCATTCGCTTGGATCCCCAGCGCGACTTGGTGGAAGGGGACATTCTCACCATTGCCATTTGGGGGGAATCTGGAGGGATCGCCCAGTTTGATCTGGGGAATCTGGCCCTGAACCAGCCGATGCGGGAGGTACGACCCAACCACTACGAAGGCACCTACGTGGTAGCCCCCACCCACCAGGCCAACAATCCCACCTTGCGGATTGTGCTCACCAAGGACGGCCTCAGCCAGGAACATCGGGAGATTTTTCCTTTTTCCATCGATGGCTCCAGAGGAACCCGCTCCACCATTCAGCCGGTTTCCGCACCCGTCGCCACGGGACTGCCCCAGATTTTCAGTGTCACCACCAACAGCACCAATCTGCGCATGGGAGAAATTCTCAAAGTCACCATGCGAGGGGATCCGGGGGGGCGGGCTGCTTTTCGGATTGTTGGGGTAACGCCGGAAGTCGAAATGCGGGAGGTGGCGCCGGGCCTATACGAAACCCAGCAGCAGTTGCCCTTCAACATGCAGCCGGTCAACAACGGCATCATCGAGGTGATCTTGCAAAGAGGGGGCCAAAAGACCACCCAAACCAGCCCCTCGCCCATTACCATCGCCCCTTAGCTAGGATCCCCGAGAAGGCTAAACTGCTGCCTCAAAGGGATCGGCGCTGCGCTGGATCTGGGTAGAGAGCTTGGGGATTACCTGCAGGTTGAACTGTTGCTCGAAGACTTTTTTCTTCTCGTTTAAGCTCCACAACTCTAGGGCACAGTCGTCCTTGGGATGCCTGGGATCCAAAATCAACTCCATGCGGCGGGGGCCTTCTCCCAGGAGCTGAAAACGGCAGTGCAGGGCTTGAATGGCCTGCAGGCGGCGGCGATCCAAAGCACAGGCTATGCGCAGCAGGGGGCTCAGTTCCAGCACCACTTGGCGATCCCGCTCGTCGCTGAGGCGCTGGAAGTTCTCGTGCTTCTTCTTGGGGGGCGACTTGCGGTGGTAGCGGGCCAAGTTGGCGATCACCTCCACCTCTTCTTCGTTGAAGCCCAAGAGTTCTCCATGGCGGATCAGGTAGTAGGAGTGCTTGTGGTGGGCGGCATGGCTGATGAAGTGGCCGCAGTTGTGCAGCATGGCCGCCGCCCAGAGAAGAGCCCGCTCCCGGGATCCCCAGCCATGCAGGATGCCGCGGGTTTGATCGAAAAGGCTGAGGGCAAACTCGGCCACCCGCTCGGCATAGGGGATCTCCACCTGATATTTTTCCGCCAGCTTGAGCACACTGCGCCGCCGCACCGAGCTGTGGTAGCGCAGCCGATCCTCAATCAAGCCTTGGCCGATCATCCAATCCACGATCAGCCCTTCCCGCAAAGCCCGTTCGCAAAACTGGATCCGCTCCACCCCCAGCAGGGTCATCACTTCTTCCAAGATGACCGCCCCGGCTAGGATGATCTCCCCCCGCCTTTCCCCCAGGCCGGGCAGCTTTTGCCGTTCGGCCACCGTGAGGGAGCGCAGCTCTTTGATGTAGCCGCGCAAGGCTTCCAAGCTGAACTCATACCCCTGCAGGCGACTGGGGGGAGCGCCCAAACGACGGCGGGCATCCAACTGGGCCAGGCACTCGACGGTGCCAGAGGTGCCCACCAAAGGCAGGGATCCCTGTTGTTGTGAAGAGGCAAGGATCCGCTTCATCTGCTCGATGGGGGATTCCAGCATGCCGCGGATGTGCTGGCGCAGGGCTTGCAGTTCGGCAGAAGTGGGCGGATCGTGGTGCAAAAAAGCCTGGGTCAGACGCACTGCCCCTACCTTGACGCTGCGCAGAAACTCCGGCTCTTGGCCATTGCCCAA
>NZ_JANSHQ010000445.1:0-3475 GCF_047461715.1 Synechococcus sp. R8-2
GGTAATCTCGGCTTCGCTCACCAAAAGCACTTCCTCCCACGCGTTCCCCCCCATCCTAAGGTCTTCTTGACGCTTTGAGCCGGGAGATCTTGCTGGGTTGCCCGTCTGAGAACCTGGCCCTTCACAGCCTGGTTGTAAACCCCGCCGGAGGCAGAGCGGGCGGGACGGAGTCCTCACAAAACCGAGTGAGGCAGGCGACCCTCTGCCGAGCCGTTGGCTAAGGCCCTGCCAGAGCGTGAGTTGCCCGCTTGTAGGCTTCCTCCAGCGTCTCTGCCAAGGTGGGGTGAACGTGCACCAAGCCGGCCAGTTCTCGCACCGTGGCCCGGCGAGCAATGGCCTGAGCCGCCTCGTGGATCAAATCCGCTGCATGTGCCCCCAAGATGTGGGATCCCAGCAATAGGCCGGTACTCTTGTCGAAGACCAGCTTGACCATGCCCTCCGTCTCTCCCGAAGCAATAGCCTTGGAGTTGCCGCCAAAGTAGGTGCGCACCGTGCCCACGCTGTAGCCTTCCTCCTTGGCCTGAGGTTCGGTCAGCCCCACAAAACCCATTTCCGGGTGGGTGAACACCGCGGCCGGGATGCTGAGGTAGTCCATGTAGGCAGTACGGCCACAGATGTTTTCCACGGCCACTCTCCCCTGAGCTGCCGCCGCGTGAGCCAACATCATTTTGCCTGTCACATCCCCAATGGCCCAGAGGTGAGGCAAATCGGTGGCCATGCGGCTATCGACGGGGATGAACCCCCGTTTGCCGGTGTCGATGCCCAACTCGGCCAAGCCCAGCCCCTCTGAGACCGGGATCCGACCGGCAGCCACCAGGCAGCCATCTACTTGCAGCGTCTCCCCGTTGGACAGGTGAATGGTCACCGGCTGGCCGGGGATCACCTGCCGAGCCAGCACGCCCACAAAGGTTTGAATGGAGCGGGGCTTGATCAGCACTCGCTGGGCCAGGCGGGCAATATCGGGGTCAAAGGCCGGCATCAGGGTCTCCAGGGCTTCGATGAGGATGACCTGGGATCCCAAGGCAGTGTAGATGTCGGCAAACTCCTGGCCGATGTAGCCGCTGCCGATAATGGCCAGCCGCTCCGGGATCCACTCCAGCCGCACCGCCTCGTCGCTGGTGAACACCGTCCGGCCATCCACCTCGATGCCGGGGGGCACAAAGGGGCGGGAGCCCGTAGCAAGAATAACATCCTGCGCCGTGTAGGTATAGGATCCCTTCTCTTCCTGGACTTCCACCTGCTGGGGTGCCACCAACTTGCCCCGCCCTCTCAGGATTGTTACCCCCAGCCTCTCCAGGGAGCGGGTCATGTCGGCGCGGATTTTCTCCACCACCTGGGCGGCATGATTGGCAATAGCCTCTCGGTTCACCTGAAGGGATCCCACTTGGATGCCCAGCCCAGAGCTATGTTGCAGTTCCCGCAGGCGTCCTGAGGCGGCCAGCAGAGCCTTGGAGGGGATGCAGCCGCGGTTGATGCAGGTGCCGCCCATTTCTGCACCTTCGACGATGGCGGTTTTCAGGCCGGATTCGACCGCATGCAAAGCAGCGCCGTGACCGCCGACGCCGGCACCGATGATGATCAAGTCAAAATCGAAGCTCATGGCGAGATTGGATAACCGGTGCCTCATTTTCTCACCTTGTTGGCCTTCCCAGAAACCTGGCTAGGGGCACCCAAGCCATGCAGTAGCATAGAGTCGCTTGTAGGCGGGTGGGGGTACACATGACACTCCAAGCTTTGATTTTCGATGTGGACGGCACGCTGGCGGACACGGAGCGGGATGGTCATCGCGTGGCCTTTAACGCTGCCTTTGCCGAGGCAGGGCTGGACTGGCACTGGTCGGTGGAGCTGTACGGCCAGCTCTTGGCCATTACGGGAGGTAAAGAGCGCATTCGCCATTTCGTTGCAACCTGCCAGCCGCCGCTACCCCCTGGTGAAGATTTAAATGCCCTCATTGCCCGGCTGCACCAGGCCAAAACCCGCCACTACACTGCCCTATTGGCCCAAGGGGGGATCCCACTCCGCCCAGGGGTGAAGCGCCTCCTGCAGGAGGCCAGAGCTGCTGGGATCCGCTTGGCCATTGCCACCACCACCACGCCGGAAAATGTAACAGCCCTTTTGGAGCACGCGCTGCCGGAGAGCCTAAGCTGGTTTGAAGTGATCGCTGCCGGCGATATTGTCCCCGCCAAAAAGCCCGCCCCCGACATCTACTTCTACACCCTGGAACAGATGGGGCTGCCCCCCCAGGCCTGCCTGGCCTTTGAAGACTCGGAGAATGGGCTGCGCTCGGCCCAGCAGGCCGGTATTCCCACTGTGGTGACGGTAAACGACTATACCCGGGATCAGGATTTTTCCGGGGCGGCTCTGGTGCTGGATCACCTGGGGGAGCCTGAGGATCCGTTTCGGGTGTTGGCGGGAACGGTGGGATCCCACCGCTACTTCACCCTGGAGTTGGCCTGCCAAGTCCATGCCCAAGCCATTCCCTCTGAGGTGGGAGACTGATGTCAGCAGCAGAGCTCCCAGACCTGCAGCAGCGCCTAGAGGCCCATCTGCGCCAGGTGGCCCAGCCGCGGGATCCCGACTGGTCGCCCCTGGGCCATAGCCAAGTGGAGCGCTACATCCAAGAGCAGCTTTCTAAGTGGGGATCCCTGGAGTCCTTCCCCTTTGAGGCCGGTGGCCGCCTGCACCGCAACTGGATCTTGAAATTGCCGGGATCCCGTTCTGGTCGCCCGCCCATTCTCATTGGGGCCCACTTCGACGCCGCTCCGGCAACTCCTGGAGCAGACGACAACGCCAGCGGCATAGCGGTGTTGCTGGAATTGGCCCGCCATTTTGCTGCCGAGCCGGCTTCTTCTCCGCTGTGGCTGGTGGCTTTTGACCTGGAGGAGCGGGGGATGGTGGGCAGTGGGGCTTACGCCCAGTTTCTTCAACGTCAGAGGCAATCCCTACGGCTGATGCTGTCTTTGGAAATGCTGGGCTACCGGGATCCCACCCCCGGATCCCAGGACTATCCCGCCGGCCTTGAGAAGCTTTACCCCAACCGGGGAGATTACATTGGCCTTATTGGCAACTGGCCCACCTGGGGGGATCTGCTCAAGCTGCAGCGTGATTTTCAAAAAGTGGGGATCCCTTGCTGTTGGTTGTTGGCCGGGCAGCGGGGCCTAATCCTGCCTGCCACTCACCTGAGCGACCACTCCCCCTTTTGGGATGCGGGCTACGCCGCCGTTATGGTTACCGACACCGCCTTCTTGCGCAACCCTCACTACCACAAGCCAAGCGACACCCTCGAAACCCTAGATCAAGACTTCCTGACGGGGGTCTGCCAGGGCTTGATGGCCGGGATCCGCTCGCTGTAGCTCTTCCAAACACCACAGTCGTTCAACAACAAGTAGCGTGCGTTAAGTCCTAACTCCCCTCTCTCTGGAAGGAGGCTGGGGGTAAGGGTAGAGTTGGCATCCTCAGCTAGAAATCGCAGGAG
>NZ_JANSHQ010000446.1:0-2350 GCF_047461715.1 Synechococcus sp. R8-2
GAGAAGGGATCCCGGCTGGGGATCCCCTTTTGGTTTCTGGGTTGAGCTTCCTCAGGTCGATGGACGGCACAGGACGCTTCAACGCTGGCACGAGGTGCTGTTGACCAAAAGCAGCCAAGTTGCTCAAGGGATCCACAATTGAGGGGTGCTATTTCCTCGGAAAAAAACGGGATCCCATCAGGGATCCCGCTGCAGAATCGGCCACACCGCTCAGGCGTCGAAGTAAAGGGCGAACTCGTAGGGGTGAGGCCGCAGATTGATGGGGTTGATCTCGTTGTCGATCTTGTACTCGATATAAGTCTGGATCAGATCCTCAGTAAAGACACCGCCCTCTAGCAAGAAGGCATGATCCTTCTGCAAGCTTTCCAGGGCATCCAGCAGGGATCCGGGTGTGGAAGGGATCTTGGCCAGCTCTTCCGGCTCCAGATCGTAGATATCTTTGTCCAAGGGCTCGCCGGGATGGATCTTATTCTTGATCCCGTCCAGGCCAGCCATCAGCATGGCCGAAAAGGCGATGTAGGGGTTGCAGGTGGCATCCGGGCAGCGGAACTCCAGACGCTTGGCCTTGGGATTGTTGCCGGTCACCGGAATGCGAATGGCAGCGGAACGGTTGCCCTGGGAGTAAGCCAGGTTCACCGGCGCCTCGAAGCCGGGCACCAAGCGCTTGTAGGAGTTGGTGGTGGGGTTGGTGAAGGCCAGGATTGCCGGGGCATGCTTGAGCAGGCCACCGATGTAGTAGAGAGCTGTCTCGCTCAGGTTGGCATAGGTGCCTTCGCTGTAGAACAGGGGCTGGCCATCCTTCCAGAGGGACTGGTGGGTGTGCATGCCAGTGCCGTTGTCGTTAAATAGGGGCTTGGGCATGAAGGTGACGGTTTTGCCGTGCTTGCGGGCCACGTTCCGGATCACGTATTTGTAAACCATCATGTAGTCGGCAGCCGTGATCAGATCGGCAAAGCGATAGCCCAACTCCCCTTGCCCGCCGGTAGCCACCTCGTGGTGATGCTTCTCGATGGGCACCCCCAACTTGCCCATGGTCAGCAGCATCTCGGTGCGGATGTTTTGATGGGCATCGGTGGGCGGGGCCGGGAAATAGCCCTCTTTGTAGCGAGGCTTGTAGCCCAGGTTGCCACCTTTCTCCTCGCGGCCCGAGTTCCAGCGACCTTCGATGGAATCCACGAAGTAGTAGGCCGAGTTTTGGGTTTGGTCGAAGCGAACATCCTCAAAAATGAAAAACTCCGCTTCCGGCCCGAAGTAAGCCGTATCGGCAATGCCCGTCGATTGCAGATAGGCAACGGCACGGGCGGCAAGGCTGCGGGGACAGCGGCTATAGGGCTGGCCAGTGCGCGGCTCAACAATGCTGCAAGTTATGCTGAGGGTGGGCACCTCCAGAAAGGGATCGATCCAAGCCGTTTTGGGATCCGGCACCATGTACATGTCCGACTCGTTGATCGCTTTCCAGCCCCGGATACTGGATCCGTCAAAGGGAAGCCCCTCGGTGAAGGTTTCTTCCTTGATCATCGAGGTGTGGAAGGAAACATGCTGCCAGGTGCCAAAGATATCCACAAACTTGAGATCCACTATCTGGACGTTGTTGTCCTGGATCATCTGAAGCACTTCTTGGGGCGTGGATGCCATTACTCTCTCCTGATTGGGTTGCGGTTAAGACTGGGGGAACTGTGGCTGAAACAAATGGGATCCCAGCAGGTGATCCCCACGCTTCGACCCAGACAGGCCAAAAACGCTCACTCATCCTAGAAAGGCCAACACGGGTATTTTGTAGTTTCTGATACAAAATTCATTTGAGCTCCGCTTTCTGACCAAGACCAAATTGCTGGCCATCTCAGACACCTCTTTTCCTTCTGGCTTGGGTCAACCGGGATTGGGTGTTGGGGATCCAGAACTTGAGCAATGGCCGCCACCCTGCCAACCTCTGGGCAGAAATAACCGGATGGGGCGGGCAAAACCCTGCCCCGGTTGCCTGAGGCGAGCGAAAATTAGGATCAGCAGGCCCCCAGCTCGCCCGGTTTGCCAAAGGGTGTTAAGCTAAAGCGTAGTCGTTATGAGTTTGGCTTTTATTCCCATTGCAGAAGGAGAGACATCGGATGACAGAGCAAAGTCGGGTTGAGAATGTGGTGATTATCGGCTCCGGCCCTGCTGGGTTTACAGCAGCCATTTACGCTGGGCGTGCCAACCTGAAGCCGGTTGTGTTTGAGGGGTTCCAGGCGGGCGGGATCCCGGGCGGGCAACTGATGACCACCACCGAGGTGGAGAACTTTCCGGGCTTTCCCGAGGGCATCACCGGCCCCCAACTGATGAAGAACATGCGGGCTCAAGCGCAGCGGTGGGGGGC
>NZ_JANSHQ010000447.1:0-8525 GCF_047461715.1 Synechococcus sp. R8-2
GCTCCGCACCGCTACCGCGACCCAGGGGTCGAGTTTGCAGTTGGATGGCTGGATCATGATCTCACCTCAATACACCACTCCTGCCCGGCTACCGAAGGGAGTCGATGCCGCTCTCGTCTTGTGGACGGTGCGGTTCCCGACGGGGCACCAACGCAAACGGCCAGCAAGATCCCTTTCCCTCCGGTTGCTAGAGGGATCCTCGCCCAGAGGCACACCCTTTGAGATTGATCCCGATCACACCCGTTGCTGAACGGGAAAGGTCTCCGTCCTGCCCAGGCGAACTATCCCTGCGGCACAGTTGCGACTTCTGGGTAAATGGTCAGGATCCCTTCGTAGAGGATTTGGCCGGGCTGCACCTCCAAGCGGTCGATGCGCACGCCGGGATCCAACTGAATGGGGAAATCGGCCAGGCCGGGGATGGGGATCTCTTGGCCTTCGCTCACCCAGAGGGGATTGACCAGCCGCAACCGGTTGGGACCTTGGGCTTCTAGGCCGGTCAGCACCGTCACCGGCGCTTCCACCCCTTCGGGAGTGGTTAAGTTGGCCTGGATGCGCAGCCGACCCTGTTCCAGCGTGACCTGAGGCTGGCGGATAAGAAAAGGCACCACTTGGCCCCCAACAGGCAACTGCACCTGGGCCTGAGCCAGTTGGGCTTGGATGAGGGGAGCCTGGAGGGTGCGGTTCAGGTCTTCCTCGGTAAGGCGCAAGCTCACCTGCACCGGCACAGGGGCCAATAGCCGCAGTGGGCTCCGTCCTTGGATGGCTTCGCCCACATTGAGGCGAATATCCTGGCCCTGCAGCCGCAGATGACTGATCTGAAAGCCTTGATAGCTGAGGTTGTCTCCCGACACCTGGGCTTGAGGGATCTGCCCATTCAAAATCTGGGCGTCAGAGCCGACAATTTGCACTTGCAGGTTATCGACCCTCTGCACCTCAGAACGGATCCAAGCCGCCACCAAAGGGCTGAGAAGGGATCCGGCAATTTGGGCAAATCCGGGCCAAGGCCAAAACATGGTGGGTAGGCTGAGCAGCAATGCAAACCCTAGCCGCTGCCCCGCTTGCGAGAGCCGTTGGCGGCGACAGGCTGCCGATTGGGCTTCGAGAGGAGACGGATCTGGAGCAGGCCGATGGCAAGACGTGAGCAGCACTGGATACCTCAGGAGCAACGACAAGCGATGGTTTCCACCCGAACTACGACCAGACTAGGGCAGGACTTCTCCGCCGAACAGAGGGATCCCCCGCACACTTGGAGAGGCTATCCATCCGTCAACTGCCACCAAAGATACCCCAGCCGCAGGTAGTGAAGCCGTAGCCAGGGCAAAGGGAAAGAGCGGGGCGGCTGGCGAAACAGAGCGCTCATCTGAGAAGGGATCCCGGCGATCTCCTGGGCCAGCATTTTGCCCGCCCACACCGCCGTGGCTACACCGCTGCCGTGATAGGCCAAGCCGTACCACAGGCTGGGATCCGCCGGCGAAGGGCCAATATGGGGGTGAAACTGCCGAGAAAGGCAGACCAGTCCATTCCAGGCGTACTCGATCTCCACCCCTTCCCAAGCAGGGAAAAGACGATAGAGCTGTCGAGTCATCCAAGTGCGCAACTGCCGTCGCTCCGTCGGGGTATCGCGGGTGCCGCCCCGCCCCCCAAACAGCAAACGCCCATCCGGCAGCAGACGGTAATAGAACAGCAGCCGCCGCATGTCGTAGAGCGGCGTCGGATTCCACCACCCTTGCGCTTTCTGCTCCTGAGGCGTTAGAGGTCGGGTGACCAGGATGTTGGACAGTGCCGGCAACAGGGATCCCGCCAGTTGGGGATACAGGGCCTCTGGGGTGTAGCCATTGGTGGCGATGACCAAGTGCCGAGCGCGCACCGTTCCTCCCGGCGTGTGGCAGCAGTGGTGGGATCCCACCTTTTCCCAGGCCGTGACCGGACTGCCGCTGTACAGTTTTGCCCCCCACCGGTGGGCTGCTTGGGCCAGCCCTTGGGTGAGCTTGAGGGGGTTGAGGCCAAACCCCACCCCGATGTGCAAAGCGCCGTGGTTCTCTTGGCTGTTGAAGCCGCGTTCCCGCAGCTCTTTGGGGTTGAGGAGCTGGGCCGGGTAGCCCGCCACCTGAGTACAGAACTGGTACTCGGCCTCTAACTCCGACCATGCCTGTGGACGATGGGCCACTGCGTAGCAGCCCTGTCCCTGGGCCTCTAGGGAGAAGCCCTCGCTGGCCGCCAGCTCCCGAACGGTTTCCACTGCCTGCCATTGATCCCGGTAGTAGCGCTCCGTCTCCGCCAGCCCCACCCGCCGCACCATCTGGGTGTGGGTAAGGTGGCTCGACCCCACCCCGCAAAAGCCACCGTTGCGTCCCGAGGCCCCCCAACCCAGGGATCCCGCCTCCAGCAGGCAGGCAGAAATGCCATGGTCGCGGGCCAGGTGCAAGGCCGTCGATAGCCCCGTCAATCCTCCCCCCACAATGACCACCTCCGCGCCCACCTGCGCTTGCAAAGGTGCCGGATGCCGCCAACCGGGATCTGCTATCGTGCTGTCCCAGTAGCTGCCGACCGGACAGGCAGGATCGTAGGTGCTGGCAGGATAAAGGCCCTTTCTCATACGAGCAATGGGAAGAACATCTTGCTGGGCAACGCCGAAGTGCTCGGTACCGCTGAGGCGACCGGTCGCAGGACAAGTGCTGAAGGGGATCCCCTCACCCCTGGGCAACGCTGTCGCAACCGGCAGCAGCGGCCTCCATATCGGCAGGGGTATTGCAGTCCAGGAAGATCTCAGGAGTGTAGAGCTCCACCTCCTGTACCCGCCTGCCCAGATCCTGCAACAACCGGCGCAGGCCCAGGGTTTCTTCTCGGAGATCCAACAGCTTTTCCCGCAAGCGCCTGTCGATCAGGGTAGGGTGCCCCCGTCGCCCTCGATGCACCGGCACAGTAACCCAAGCGCGATGGCGCAGATGGTACTCCAGCAAGCTGTGGTAGATCCACGCCGGGCGGGGCTGATCCACCGCCGAAATGGCCAGCACCTGAAAATCGGCAGGGATCCCTTCCACCCCTACCCGAATGGAGTGGGTCTTGCCCAGCTCAGGAGCCGGATTGACCAGCACCTCTGCCCCTGCCAAGTGGGGTTGGGCTGCCGCCAAATGCTGGGATCCCAGCACCACCCAGGGTTGAAACCCCGCCTGTCGCCACTGAAAAATCTGGTAAGAGAGCAGGGTTTGCCCGTCTTTCCAGGGCAGAAAGGCTTTCGGCTCTCCCATCCGCGTGGAAAACCCAGCCGCCAAGATCAGCGCATGCAGCTTCGGCTCATTTGCCAAGGAGCTTCACCAGCAGAATGCCAAACAAATATAGAAACGTCACAGCCCCGGCCAAAAGGCTCTGGGTAAGGGGATCCGTCGAAGGGGTGAGAATGGCCCCCGCCACCACCGCGCCCAGAACCACATAGCGCCAGCCCTTGAACATCTGCTCGGCAGTCACCAGCCCCAGCGCCCCCAGCAGCGCCTGCAAAATCGGCACCTGAAAGGCCAGGCCGGTGCTGAACAGCAGCAGCAGCACAAACTCAAAGTAGCGGTCGATGGACCAAGCCTGATCCACCACCCCTTCGCCGTAGCGGATGAAAAAGTTGAGCGCCGCCGGAATGAGGAGATAGTAGGCAAAGACCAAGCCGGCCACAAAGAGAAGGCTGGATCCTAGCACCACCGGCCCCAGCAGCTTGCGCTCCTTCACGCTCAGCCCCGGCAAGACGAAGCGGGCAATTTGGTAGAGCAAAAAGGGTGTGGCCAGCAATAGCCCCGAGTAGGCCGCCACCTTCACAGAAACGAAAAAATACTCCCCCGGCGCCAGTTGCAAAAAGGTAACCCCCCGAGCGGGCACCTCCAGCAGGGCGACAATGCGGTTCACCACGGCAAAGCAAGCGATGATGCAGATCACCACCGCGATCACGCTGGCCAACAGGCGGCTGCGCAGCTCTTCCAAGTGCTCCATCAAGGTCATCTCGACCTCGTAGGGAAACTCCGGATCCCGCACCCGACCAGACTCAGGGGCCGCCGCGGCTTGCTCCGGGGATTCGGTCTCAGAGGCAAGGGTCATGGGCCAAGGTGTAACGAGACGTTCCCCGCTATCTTAGCGCTGCCCCCTCTCCAGGGAAAAGCACTTGCCCAACACTCCTCGCCATTGGGCGGTGGCCCAAGCCCGTTAAGGGGATCCCGGGGCCTGAGCAGATGAAACTGGGAAGGGGAGCGGTTGCAGTTTTTAGCGCTTGCCCAAGCCCAGCGCCTTTTCCACCTGCTGGGCGGCATAGGCCATGGCAAAACAGCAGATGAAGTAGATCAGGCCGATAAAAAACAGCACTTCCCGCTGGGTGCCCAGCCAGTTGGGGTTAGTGAACACCACCCGCCCCGCCTGCAGCAGGTCGATGAGGCCGACAATGAACACCAGCGACGTGTCTTTGAAGAGGGTGAGGAACTCGTTCACCAGCGCCGGAACGGCTGCCCGCAGTGCCTGGGGCAAAATCACCAGAGCCGTCACTTGAAAGGGGTTCAAGCCGAGTGCCCGTGCCGCTTCTAGCTGGCCCAGCGGGATTGACTGCAGGCCGCCCCGCACGTCCTCGGCCACGTACACGGCTGTAAACAAGATGAAGGCCACCTCCGCCCTGATGATCAGGTTGACGCTGATCCCCCCCAGAAAGAAGGGCACCAACAGCCAGGCGGCAAACAGAATGGTGGTCAGAGGCACCCCCCGCACCAGCTCGATCACCAGCGTGCAGAAGATCCGGATCACCGGCAACGCCCGATTGGCTCGGCCCAATGCCAGCAACACCCCGATGGGAAAGCCGATGATCATGGCGGCTGCCGCCAAGATCAAGGTCAGCAGCAGTCCAGACAGTTGCTCGGTTCGCACTGCCGGCCAATTGGGGCCCAGGTTGCCCAGCAGCAGCTGCAGACAGAGGGGCAAGATCAAGGCCCAAACCCAGATGGAAGCCAGCCGCCAGGATTCCCGTCCGCGACTGAGGGCAATAGCGGCAAAAGTGACGCCAGAGCAAACCGCCAGCCACCCCTGCGACTGGGTTCCCAAAGGCAGGAACGCGGCTAAGCCCATAGCAGCTCCCAAGAGAATGAGGTAGTGCAGCAGCACACCGCCCCAAGCCCCCCCCGCTACCCCCAAGGTGGCCAGCACAATTCCCAACACCGCCCACACCCGCCACAGTTGGCTGCTGGGGTAGGTGCCGCTGGCAAAGATTTTGAGGTTGGCCGGGATCACTTCCCAGCGGGCTTGGGTGAACGCCCAGTTCCAGAACAGGGAAATTGCCCAAGCCAATACCAAGGCGGAGACCAAGGTGAGCAAGGTGCTCAACCAGGAGTCAAACAGGTTGCGACGCACCCAAGCCAGCGGACTTTGTTTCTCCGTGGGGGGGAGTACCTTTTCTTCTTCTATAAGCGGAGAGGAGAGACTGCTGGGCATGGGTTAGCGCTCCACCAATTTGACGCGGGCATTGAGCCAGTTCATGCCGTAGGAAACCACCAGGTTGAAGGTCAGATAGGTGGCCATGAGGATGGCGAACATCTCCACCGAGCGTCCCGACTGATTGATGATGGTGCTGCTGATGTTGAACAGATCGGAAAAGCCAACGGCAATGGCCAAGCTGGAGTTTTTGATCAGGGTGAGATACTGAGTGTTCAACGAGGGGATCATGATCCGCAGGGCCTGGGGCACAATCACCAAGCGAAAGGTTTCCAGCTCCGACAGGCCGACGGCCCGGGCCGCCTCCCACTGCCCCCGCGGCACCGCCAAAAAGGATCCCCGCACCACTTCGGCAATGTAGCAGCCGGTGTAGGTCACCAAGCCCAGCATCATGGCGGTAAACTCCGCCGAAAGCTGGATCCCACCCCGGAAGTTAAAGCGCTCCAGTACCGGGACATCCAGCCGCACCGGCGGCTCTGGGAAGAGCACCCAGCAGGCCACCGCCAGCAGCGCCACCCCCGCAGCCACCCACAGGTTCCGCTGCCGGGATCCCAGCTCGGGTCGGCAGACTAGGAGCAGCTTGCGGATCCCCCACCCAGCCGCGATTACAATGGCCAGCGCGGGAACCAGCCAGCCGCTGGGATCCAACCCGGGCAGCTTCACTCCCCGCTGGTTGATAAAGACAAGCCCGCCGATGGAGAGACTGTTGCGCACCCCCGGCAGGGTGAGGATCACCCCCTGGTACCAGAAGATCACGATCAGCAGCACCGGGACATTGCGAAAGATCTCGGTGATGACGGTAGCCAATTGGCGGGCCAGCCAGTTGCTGGAGAGGCGAGCCATCCCCAGGACAAAGCCCATCGCCGTCGCCAACACAATGCTGACTGCCGACAGCCAGAGGGTGTTCACCGCTCCCACTGCCAGAGCCTTCAGGTAGCTCTCGGAAGGGTCGTAGGGGATCAGCCCCTCGGTGATCCCAAAGTTGGCAGAGTTGCCCAAAAAGCGGAATCCCAAGCTGATGCCCAGGCGACGCATGCTGGCGAGGAGATTTTGGGCGAGGATCCCGAACACCAGCAGCACGGCCACGACAAAGGCCACCTGCAGCAGAACTTTTAGGATGCGCTCATTCCGCCACCAGGGGGGGCGAAGGTGGGACTGGTCGGACAGAGAAGTCATGCGGGGCAAGCAAAAATTCAGAGCACAGCAGAGAATAGGGGATCCCTGGCCGGTACTGACCAACCGGGATCCCTAGGCCCGGATTCCGAATCAGCCGATCAGCGGAAAGGCGGCGCGTACTGGATCCCGCCTTTGGTGTAGGGCTGGTTCAAGCCCCGCGGCACGCCCAAGGGGGTCAGGTGGCGGTTGAAGATCTCGCCGTAGTTGCCCACCGCCTTGATGACATTGACCACCCAATCCGGCTTCAGGCCCAGCAGCTCTCCCAGGTTGCCTTCCTGGCCCAAGAAGCGGCGAATGTCGGGATCCTCGGACTTGAGGAACTCGTCCACATTGGCGCTGGTGATCCCCTTTTCTTCTGCATAGAAGAGGGCGTAGACCGTCCAGTTCATAATGTCGGAGAAACTCTCATCTCCGTGGGGAACCAGCGGCCCCAAGGGCTCTTTGGAAATGATCTCCGGCAAGATCACGTGGTCATCAGGAGAAGCCAAGCTGGCCCGGCGGGAGATGAGGGCGCTTTGGTCGCTGGTGATGGCATCGCAACGGCCCTCTTCGTAGGCGTTGAAAGAGGAATCGTCGCCGTCGAAGGTCACCGGGGTAAAAGGAATGCCACGGGCGCGGAAGGTATCCGCCAAGTTCAGCTCGGTGGTGGTGCCGGCAATCACACAGATGGTGGCCCCCTTCAGATCTTCCAATTTCTCCACCCCCAGCGACTTCTTCACCATAAATCCTTGGCCATCGTAGTAGACGGTGGGGCCGAAGGTGACCGCCCACTCCCGATCCCGGGTGAGGGTCCAGGTGGTGTTGCGGCTAATCATATCGACCTCGCCCGACTGAATCGCAGACTGGCGATTGGCCGCCGTCAGGTAGACGTATCGAACCTTGTCCGGATCTCCAAAGAGAGCGGCAGCTACTGCCCGGCAGATGTCGATATCAAAACCCACATACTTGCCTTGGTCATCCAGGTTGCCGAATCCGGGCAGTTGGTTGTTTACCCCACAGATCAACTCGCCCCGAGCCTTGATGCGGTCGGTGAGCGGCCCCAGCTGCGCCCAAGCGGGAAGGGACTGCAGGCCCATAGACAACGCCAGTGCCCCGGCCAAGGGAGCCAATCCGTTCAAATGCTTTATCCAGTTCATAAAATTACCCCATGTCAATCCTCAAGATCTTCGTCGTCAACAGTCGTTCATACACGGCACTTCAACCGAGATACCGTGCCATTGGGTTACACTCCTGCCACACCCCACACCCCATAGAATGGTTTGCCATAGGCGCCTACGATTTTCTCAAAGCCTTACATGTCAGGGCGTATGGAAATGTTGCAGAGGCTACGGTTGTGGCTCGGCCAGTTCTGCCATGGTACCCATGCCTGCTTTGGTGAAACTTAGGGAGTCACCCACCCATGCAAGGATCCCCGCACATAAGGTCTTCACTCTCTCCGCAAAGTGCAGCCAGCGCTGACATTATCCAATGCGAAGATGTTCACAAATGGTACGGCGATTTCCACGTCCTCAAGGGCATTACCACCCGCATCCGCCGCGGAGAGGTGGTGGTGGTCTGTGGGCCTTCAGGTTCGGGCAAGTCAACGTTTATTCGCACGTTGAACCGCTTAGAAGAACACCAGAGAGGGCGCATTGTGGTAGATGGCATTGAGCTAACCAGCGACCTGCGCAACATCGATGCCATTCGCCGCGAGGTGGGCATGGTTTTTCAACAGTTCAACCTGTTTCCCCATCTCACGGTTTTGCAAAATGTAACCCTTGGCCCAATCCACGTGAAAAAGATGAAAAAAAGTGAGGCGATAGAGCGGGCTATGGAACTGCTAAGCCGCGTGGGGATCGCCGAGCAAGCAGAAAAATACCCGGGGCAACTTTCGGGGGGGCAGCAGCAGCGGGTGGCGATTG
>NZ_JANSHQ010000448.1:0-3669 GCF_047461715.1 Synechococcus sp. R8-2
CCCTGTGGTCAAGATAATACCGAACGGCTTGGGTCAGGTCGATTTCCAGGTCGCGGTTTTGGATGTCGGTGATCATCCTGTGCATAAGCTCCAGATGGATGCGGTCGTCTTGGGTGAGCAGAGCATACTTGCCATTGGGGCTGTTGTTGAGGGCGGCCAAGGCCGCTTGGGTGGCGGTAGCCGTTTTGGAAGGAGGCTTAAGGCGGGCATCCCGTAGCAAAAGAAACTGAAGCTCAGGGTGAGCAATCACCAATTGGTTGAAGTTATTGAGCTGTCCATACATGCTGCTGGGACCCACTTGGATAAAGGCGATCACCCGCTTCTGGGCGGAGAAATAGAGGTGATCTGGAAGTTTGCGTTGGCCCAGCTTCAGGGTGCTCATGGGGAGGGGATGGATCCCTTGTAGGGCATTGCCGATGGTGCGCAATTTGCCGATATCGGCTGTGCTGTCGATGATCGCCTCTTGGGGATAGGCGGCGCGGAGCTGAGCCTCAGTGGTGCGGAGATAGGGATCCAGCGTCTCAACAAGATCGGCAGATGGGCTGGGATCCCGAAGGGGTGGAGATAGAACGATGGAGGGGCCGTGGGCAGGCAGAAGGGGGATGAGCAGTTGTTTGAGGGTTTGCAGCTCAGTTTCGAGCCGCTGGACACGGGCGGCTAGATTGCTGGCAGTGGGTACAACTTGCACCTGGGGAGGGAGAGGGATCCCGTTGATGTAGTGGCGGTAGTAGGCTGAGGCTCGGTTGAGAATGGCGCGGATGGAGGGTTGGCTGAGGATATCGCTGAGGTCATCGGCGGTGAAGAGAGCTTGGAGGTGGATCCCTGAGGGCAGACGGGTTTGCAGAAGGGTTTGAAGCTGGGGAGCAGGTGGGGGCTCCAGAGAGAGAACGGTTTGGGAGAGACGATCAACGGTGGCCCGGTCAAATTGGGTTTGGAAATGTTGCCAACGGTCGGGGAACAGATTGAGGATAAACAGACTGTTGGGGATACGGGTAAAAAGCTCTTTCAGGGCATCGCCCAAGTTGAGGAGGATATCTCGATTTTCTTCTCGGCCCAAAGCTTCCAATTGGTCAAAGACAATAATGAGAGGTCGGTCAAGCAGCGAGAGCCTACCGATGACTTTCATTCCTTCTAGAGCAAAGGTGTTGCGGTCGAGATCTGCACTCCAGGGGGGCAACCCAATCAAGCCGGTATCCTCGGGATCCAGGTCGGTACCGCTGAGCCAGCGGATGATCTGGTGACGGCGGTTGGGATCCCTGTAGCTGCAGTATTTGATGATGCCCTTGAGAATGTTTTCGGTGGAACCGGTAAGGAAGTTTTGCTCTGCCCACCAGCGCAGAACCAGTTTTTCAATGGCTTGCCATTGTTGACGACGACGCTCGGTGCCTTCTGCTCCCAGGCAATGAAAGAGGTTGAGGGGATCCGCCGTGAGAAGGGAGAGAAGCTCTTCAGTTTTTGAGGTTTGGGGGAAGGTTTTCAAGATTTCCACAAAGCTCTTGGCAATCAAGTAGTCGAGCTGGGTGTGGTGATGGGCATCTACCCGTTCGCGCAGGGATTCCAGGGTGTGGCTGTAGATGTGGTGATAGATGTTGTCGGGATGGGTGGGCTGAGGGATAAACAGGAGACGGTTGTGGCGCAGCAGGTTTTGGGCCACCCGCATGATTAGGTGAGTCTTGCCGGATCCAGGTTCCCCCAGTAGGACAACGCCCCGGCTCTGGTGGTTGGGATCCCGTTGAATGTCCTGGAGAACGGCTGTGAGTTGCTGGTACTGAGACTGATAGATGGTAGCCTCGTCGGGGTAACTCTGAAAGGGATTGTCAACTCTACTGCTGGCAAAGGGGTTGGGAATATTCTGAGCTTTGAGCTGAGCGTGGGTGAGGTGGCGATAGAGGTGATAGGTAAAAAGAGCATCGTAGCTGGCGTCGTGGGCCAGTTTGGAGTTGAAATAGCCGCTCTCCAGTTGGATACTAAGATGTTTGCTAAGATACTCTAGACTGTAACCGGCGAGGTTGGGAAAACATTGCTTGGCGGCTGACCAAGTACAGAAGATGGGGTTAGGAAGCCAATCTTGGTTAACTTGGTCAAAGGCTTGTTTAAGGATTTTTAGGTCGTGATCTGCATGGTGGAAAACAAGAGTCTTGCCTTGTGCCAAGCGCCGCAGGTCAGCAACGATTTGGGCCAAAGGTTTGGGCTGGGGGTGGTGGGGCGAGTATTCTTGGGTGTAGGCGTGGTAGATGAGCTGGCCGCTGCTGTCGATAAGGGCGATTTCTTTGAGGTTGGGGTTGCCCTCGGTGTCGATAACCAAGTAGCTCATGGAAGGGCGGGATCCCGTGATGCTAATGTGCTCAATATCTCAGTGTAACTCTGGGTAGGCGGGTTCACCCGACACCAAGGGAACTAGAGATGAGTGAGCAGTGGTATTTTGCATACGGAAGTAACCTAGATGCCCAGCAGATGGGACACCGTGCTGTTGATTTCAAGGAAGCTAGGCGTGCTCGTTTGCAGGGATACCGCCTGACGTTCAACAAGCGCGGCAACGATGGAACCGGCAAGGCCAACATTGTCCGGGATCCCTCTGGGGTTGTGTGGGGAGTTGCCTATCTGTGCAGCTCGGACAGGCTGGAGAGGATGGATCGGTATGAAGGAATTCCGGGAGGTCATTACCGTCGCCAGCAGGTTCAGGTTCGAAGCGATGAGGGTGAAGTGATCGAAGCAATGACTTACGTGGCGGGAGATTCATTCATTGATGATTCATTGATCCCAAGCGAGGGATATCTTCAAGGAATCTTGAAGGGGGCACGAGAGCATGGGCTTCCCCCCGACTACATTCATCAAATTGAAGCGATGGGGTTGGGTGGCTGAGAGCACTCTGTCCAAGGGGATTGAGGCTGCTGGCAAACAGGTTCCTGCCCCTGACCTTAAGATGGAGCCTCAAACCAGGTGGGTTGATCCCGAACGGTTTTGGCAGCGTCCAGATCCAAGAGAGTGCGGCCTATTCGATAAAAGTGACGGCACATCCGTTGGCAATCCGAAAGGTCGGCGACTGTTATCTCAATCACCTACAACCATGCCAAACAGGCCACAGTAAAAGGCTGGCCATCGCAATGGTACTCCTCTTGCGTCTACAGATGCGGTGGGGCTAGTGTTGCCAGACTCTCATCTAACTCAGTAACTGTTCTTGCAACACGGAGTTTCTCAATAAAACGATGTAGTCTTGAATCTCTTGCGGAAGCATTTTAATGTCGCTATCCATTTGTCGATGAACAGAGAGAACCTCAACTCCAACCAGTTGATTTTCCTTGTCGAAATCCAAAACAACCCCAGGGGCAATCTCCTCTGAGCTTTGGACTTGAGCTGTTGTCAAACGAATATATCCAGCATCCACATCAGGATCAAACTCGATGAAAGGTCTCATGGCAGCTTTTTCCCCATTGTTCGATCAAAAAAGATAGTCACCACTGTCCAAGGATCCGTTGATTCATCGTAAACAATCTTCAGGAGGCGATTGCCGTACTCCGGAATTCGACCATAGGCTTGCTTGAGCTGAGGATCTTTGGGATCCACTTGTACGTAGTCAGGGCAGCTCAGAACTCTCTCGATCCACTGGCTTGCGATCTCTTGTCGCTGCTGCAGCCGTCTCAACGCATGCTCAGCTAGAAATCGCAGGAG
>NZ_JANSHQ010000449.1:0-6442 GCF_047461715.1 Synechococcus sp. R8-2
GAGATCTCGATTTTGGGTGTTGGGCGCAAGTTTCAGACGCCGCGGGTCTATCAAAACTTGAGCGTGCGAGAAAACTTGGAGCTATCCCTCAACCCTGACAAAAGGGTTTTTTCCACCCTATTGGGCAAAAAGCATCTGCGAGAAAAAACGGATGCTCTTTTGGAAACCATTGGCCTCAGCCGTAAGGATCGGGTTCCGGCAGGGCTGCTTTCCCACGGAGAAAAGCAATGGCTGGAGATCGGCATGGTGATTGCTCAAGATCCGGATTTGCTGCTGCTGGATGAATGCGTGGCCGGGATGACGGACAAAGAAACAGAAGCTACAGGAGAGTTAATTCAATCCTTAGCCCAAAGCCACACCATTTTGGTGATCGAACATGACATGGTGTTTGTCCGACAAATTGCCCGCAAGGTTACCGTTTTACACCAAGGCTCGGTGCTGTGCGAAGGTACCTTTGAGGATGTGAAAAACGACCCGCGAGTGATTGAGGTCTATCTCGGATCCCACAAGGGGAAAAACTAAGCAAAGAGGCTATAGTTCTGTATCTAATCGACTCATGCGCAGGCCTATGAATACGGAAAACGCGACCGCAACACAAAACTTATCCCGAGATGGATCTGGGCCTCTCCTGGAGGTCTCCAACTTGAGGGTTTACTATGGTCAGAGTTTAATTGTGAAGGATCTCTCTTTTAAGATCTTTCCCGGCCAAGCGGTCTGCCTTCTGGGTCGCAATGGCATGGGCAAAACCACCACGCTTAAAGCCCTGATGGGGCTTCTGAAAGACTGCACAGGCAAAATTGCTTTTGAGGGCCGTCCTATCAACCATTACCCTCCCAATTGGCGAGCCCGTGCCGGTATCGGATATGTGCCCCAAGGTCGAGAGATATTTCCCCGCCTAACGGTTGAGGAAAACCTGCTGGTGGGTCTAGAAGCGGCACCGGACAGAGAACGGATCATACCTGAGTTTGTCTATGACCTATTCCCAATTCTGCGTTCTTTTCTTAAACGGCTGGGTGGGGATTTGAGCGGTGGGCAGCAGCAGCAACTGGCCATCGCCAGAGCTTTGGTGGCGGAGCCCAAACTTTTGCTCCTGGATGAGCCCACAGAAGGGATCCAGCCCTCTATCATTATCGAGATCGAAGAAGCCATCAGCCGCATTCAAAAGGAGCGGGGCGTTTCGGTGTTGCTGGTGGAGCAGTATTTTGAGTTTGCCCAAAGCCTAGCCGATTACTTTTATCTTATGGAAAATGGATCCCTTATCATGGAGGGGCCGACTGACCAAATGGACGAAGAAAAAGTCCGAGCTCACCTTTCTATCTGAGGTGGCACCTGGAGAGCCTGAAAACCTCTATAACTTTTTTGAGAGCGGCAAATGGCATCCTGCATGTTCCAGAGACCTTGCCTAAACTTCTGGAAAAGCGAGAAGTCCACCTGCGAGGGGATAGGCTAGGGTTAGCCCTGGGCTTCCTTGAGCAGCAGCGTTGGCTAAGCTAGAAACTGTTCAAGATTGCGCTAGCTTGCCATTTCCATCCACAGGTTTGTGTCTCCTCCGATTCACTTCACTGCAGAGCCCTGGCTGCACACCTACAGCGAAATTATCGATGTGCGCTCTCCGGCAGAGTTCGCAGAGGATCATTGGCCGGGAGCCATCAACTTGCCTGTACTCTACGATACAGAACGGGCGGAGGTGGGCACGCTCTACAAGCAGGTGGATCCCTTTACAGCCCGCAAACGAGGGGCAAGCTTGGTGGCCCAGAACATCAGTCGCCACTTGCAAACCCATTTTGCCGATAAAGATCGCGATTACCGGCCCCTAATCTACTGCTGGCGGGGAGGGCAGCGCTCTGCCAGCTTGGCATTGGTGTTGTCCCAGGTGGGCTGGCAGGTTACGGTTTTGCAAGGTGGCTACAAAACCTACCGGGCCTGGGTGCGCCGACAGCTGCAGATCTTGCCCCAGGAATTTACCTACCGAGTGCTCTGCGGACCAACAGGGAGCGGCAAAACCCAGTTGCTTCACCATCTGCGCCAACAGGGATCCCAAGTTCTCGATCTGGAAAAGCTGGCCTGTCACCGGGGATCCCTCCTGGGGGCCGAGTGGGGGGTGCCACAGCCCAGTCAGAAGAGCTTTGAAAGTCAACTGGTGCAGGTTTTTCTCCAGTGGGATCCCGCCAAGCCAGTCTGGGTGGAGGCTGAGAGTGCCAAAGTGGGCCAGCTCCATCTGCCGCCTGCCCTTTGGCAAGCCCTTACCCAAGCCGACTGTGTCGAAGTGCAGTTGCCTCTAGAGGAGCGGGTGAAGGGGCTGATCGCCCATTATCCCCACTGGATTGCTCACCCCCAAGCGCTAAAGGGGAAATTGCTGCCTCTGAAGTCCCGTCTTGGCCAGGCCCGCCTGCAGCGTTGGTTTGAGCTGATCGACGCCCAAGACTGGCCGCAGTTTGTGCAGGAGTTGCTGGAGCAGCACTACGACCCCACCTATCGACACGGGCTGCAGCAAAACTTCAATCGCCTTCGGGCCCGGATTGAGCTGTCTGACCTTTCCGAGACCAGCCTCAGGGAAGCTGCTGCTCGCCTCATCCAGATGCCGCTTGGATCCCTGGCTAGGTGAGCACGATAAACTCCAAAGCCCGCAACACCTCAAACCACTCGGAAACTTCCAGCCGAACCGTGGAATCGGCAATCCACCGGCAGCCGGGATAAAAAGACTTGCGGTAGGCGCGAGCGGGATCCTTGTAGTCCACTTCCAATTGAAAGTGATCCGGCAGTGGGCGAGGCCGGTAGGCCGGCAGCCGCCTCAGGGATCCCTCTACACCTTGGCGGATGGCCTGTAGAACCTGCTGCGGATGTGGCGTAATGACCGACTGGCCTATCCCTTTGTGGGTGACCACCGTCTCGATGTGGGCGTCATAAGCTTTCGCTGCGGCACACACCTCCGCATCTCCGGCTACAAACACAACTGGGACTCCCTCATAGGCAGCCGTGAGGCTGACCAGGTGAAACTCGGCGATGGCTTGGCCGTTCAGCCGGATTTGGCTAACTTCGGTGGTGTAGGTGTGGGCGAGGGGGTTGGCAGCAGATCCGGCGCGGGCATGATAGCCGATTAGGAGCAGGGCATCGTAACTGCGATCCAACTCTTGCACCATACAGTAGGGGTGGCCGCTCCAGCCGCGGATGAGTTGCACCGGCTCCGGCAACCGCTCGGGGATGAGGTTTCGCCCTGAGTCATGGGCATCTTTGACTGTGATCTGCGTGGCTCCGGCAGCCAGGGATCCCTCACAAGCCGCGATCACTGCTCGGGTCATCTGCTCTCGGAATGCCTCGTAACCCGGCTGGCCGATGGTGGCCTCATCCCAATGGCTGATGCCGGCGATCCCTTCAATATCGGCACTGATATAGACCTTCATGCTTGGCTCAGTAGACTCAGCATTGGATTCTGTTGGGCTTCATCCACCCTCGGATGCCGCTCAGCATCGCTCTGGGCAAGGGATCCAAGCGGTTATTTCCCTTGCGAAAATTGCCCCCGGCTCTGCTGTGGATCCCTTCCCTATTCTCAAGAAGCTCGGATGAAGAATAAAGACTCCGTCCCGCTGAGGGGATCAGAGAGCCACCAAAGAAGCAGATACCCCCTGCTGTAACTCCGACAACAATGAGGCCGGACGCCCCTTATAGGGCCAGGCAAAAGCGTGACGAAAAGCTGCTTCCTGGCAGTGTTTGAGCTGCTCGAAATCGATGATGTCGTGGGTTAGCAGGTTTTCGTACTCAAACGGCAGCCGCACATTGTGCAAGCCGGCGTTGTCGGTGCAGATGGCGATATCCACCCCCGCCTCAAAGCAGCGGTCAAAGACAATCTTGAGGGGCTCCAAACTGGGCAGGGTTCCCGTTTTTAGATAGGTGGTGGGACAAACTTCTAGGCATTGTCCTCGCCGTGCCAGCTCCGGCAGCAATCTGGATAGTGGAGGGGGATCTGAATGCCGTGGCCGATCCGCGAGACATAGGGCAGCAACTGTGGGTAGCAGCCATCCAAAGTTTCGTACAGGTGGGCAGTGGTTTTCAGGCCGCGGGCCAGCGCATACTTGAACAGCTCAATCCACTCGTCCATCCGTTCGCCGTAGGGCTTGTCTCCCCCGGCCAGGTCGATGGCACACACATACTCCGACTCAGCGGCAGCTTCCACCATGGCCCGGTTGATGTGGCTGGGCAGGCGTGAATGCAAACAGACGATCTGGGTGGTGACGATGGGATACTCCCGCTGCTGGCTGGCCTGCCCCACCGTCTCGATTACCTGGCGCATCTGCTTGAGGCGCTCCCCCTCATCCAGGCTGGGATCCGTGCGCAGGTAGGGGGTGTAGCGAATCTCCAGGTAGGCCAGATCCTCAAAGATGTAGGCTCCCCGCAGCAGGCGGTAGATAAAATAGGGCAGGGTTTCCAGGGTCTGCACCTGTTCCACCAGCGTGTGCAGCTCCAGGTAATCCTCGAGGGTGTTGCGCGGGCGGGTGTAGAACTCCTCAAACTCGGCATAGGTGGGAAAGCGCTCTGCCAAAGGGGATCCCTGGCGGTGAAAATAGCGCCACAGAATTCGGGGGACAACCGAACCGCCCAAATGACGGTGCAACTCCGCGTGAAGTGCCATAAACGCTCTACAGTGGCCCGCCAGGGGGCAGACTTGGTTTGTTTAAGTACTATTTCTACTCTTATCCTACTCTTATCCAACCGCCTCAGGCTTGTCCAGGTCTAATCCCGCAAGCCCGGCTAGAAGTTTAGATCGTCAAGCCGATCCCCTGCCCATCGTGATAGGCGGCCAGCAGTAGGTCGGTGGTGGTATCCCAAGCAATCTCCCCCGAGCGCGATAGAGCAATGGCCCCAAAGGAGCGGCGACGTTGGCGGGCCTCTTGAAAAGACTTGGCCATGGCAGCCTTCAGGCTGAGGCCATCTTCCACTCGAATCACAATCCGCGCCGCCAAGCTCTCATCCAAAATATCTTCCCCAACACCGGTGCAACTGACCCCCGCCGCCGCACTGGCATAGGTTCCCGCCGGAGTGGCCGAATCGCTTACTCGCCCCACCCGTTCAAACCCCCGCCCGCCGGTGGAGGTGCCGGCACAGATTTGCCCCTGTTGATCCAGCGCCACCGCCCCCACCGTGCCCATGGCCAGAGCAGTGAGAACCCTAGTTGGGGGATGGGTTTGGCGCAACTGCACCCACTCTTGAACCCGCTTGAGAGTGGCCGGGTCATAGACCGGCAACTGCAGCTCCCGCGCCAGCTCTGCTGCCCCTTGTTCGGCCACCACGCGATCCGGGCTTGATTGCAGAGCCTGGGCCATGAGGATGGGATGCTGAACCCGGCTGACGTTGATCACCCCGCTAAAGGACTGGGTGGCCCCGTTCATGAGAGCGGCGCTCATGCGGATTTGCCCATCCGACTGCAAGACCGACCCTGTCCCGGCGTTGTAGAGCGGATCATCCTCCAGCAACTGGCAGGCATGCATCACCGCCGCCTCGGCACTCTGCCCGGCCAACAGCAGCTCGTAGGTGCTCTCCACCACCTGCTGCAGGGATCCCCTCACTTTTTCCAGGCTGCTTTCCCCTTCCAGGGCGCTGCCGGCTCCGCCGTGGATGATCAGTTTGGGCTGAGGCATGATGAGATCGGTTACCTTGTGAGAACAGTGGAAGACTATGTGGAAGACTATATTTTGATTTTCGGGTACAACATCCACCCGTGCATCTGCTCCATCCCAGGGATCCCAACGCAAAGGGAGAGGGAGCCTTAAGATAATCCTGTAGATTTGCTAAGCATAGATACTCAAGGGCGATTCTGGTAAAGGGCTGTCGGATTGCAGCCGGCAGGGATCCCCCTGATGGTATGGCACAAGCGAGGTTACATCCATGGCGCTGCCCAGCTTGCACGAGTTTCCTTGGCTGACCACGGTCATCGCTTACCCTGTGTTGGCCGCCCTATTTATTCCCCTGATCCCAGCACCGGCTGGGGATCCCAGTACCCGCGCCTACGCACAAAAGTTGGCCGAGCGGATCCGCTGGTTTGCTTTGTTCATCGCAGTCACGGATCTGCTGATTCTGCTGGCCGGCTTCTATGTTGGCTACGATCCCGGCCAGACGGGCTTGCAACTGCTGGAGCGCTACACCTGGGTACCCCAAGTGGGCTTGAGTTGGTCGGTGGGGGCTGATGGCCTCTCCATGCCCCTGATCCTGCTCACGGCGTTTATCACTACCCTAGCCATCTTGGCCGCTTGGCCGGTCACCCTCAAACCTCGCCTCTTCTACTTTTTGATGCTGGCCATGTACGGCGGGCAGATCGGGGTGTTTGCCGTGCAGGACATGTTGCTGTTTTTCCTGATGTGGGAATTGGAGCTGATCCCGGTGTACTTGCTCCTCTCCATTTGGGGTGGGGCAAACCGCCTGTATGCGGCCACCAAGTTCATCCTCTACA
>NZ_JANSHQ010000450.1:0-2753 GCF_047461715.1 Synechococcus sp. R8-2
GGGGATCCAGCCGCATCGGGTTGCCCAGCAGAAGTGTTGCCATAGACCCGCGAGAGAGTTCTGTTGTTTGACGGGTTCGGTCTGCTGTGGCCTTCTGTTAAAGAACGGATGCTACCGCTCCATAGGTGGGCATTGCTCTATTCTGGGATGAGCCCTCTTATAATGAGCATTGGGAATTCAACTGTCCCTGCTGTCCCTCCGCCTGGCTGGGTTCTCTTCACTACCTGGAAGGGAACAACGGAGCCGCAAAGTCTGGGATAGCTGCTGTTGCGTTTTGAGAGGAATCCATGTCTCTAGTTTTTAACCTGGTGAAGCGTTTGCAGCTCATCCTGCTCAGCCTTGTGGTTGGGGGGTTGGCTGTGGCGCTCTTGTCCAACCCTGCTGCTGCCAAAACCTACATCGTCAAAATGGGATCTGACAAGGCCCAGTTGGTCTACGATCCGCCTTCTCTCACCATCAACCAAGGGGATACCGTTCAGTGGGTGAACAACAAGGTCTACCCCCACAATGTTGTCTTCGACAAGGTGCCCGGTGGAGATGCGGCTCTGGCCGCCAAGCTCTCCCACAAGGCACTGCTCACTGCTCCTAAGCAGGTGGTGGAGTCGGCTTTTGTTGATGTTCCTCCAGGTGAGTACACTTACTACTGCACGCCCCACCGCGGGGCCGGAATGGTCGGCAAGATCATCGTGAACGGCTAAATCCACACCCCAAGTGCTGAACTTCTAGGGATCCCACTTTTGGTTTTGCCTTGCTGGACAGGGATCCCTGCCTTTAGCATAAAAGTTAGCCCTCTCAGGAGTGGGAGGGCTTTTTAGCGAATGAATACGCATTCGACCGGCTTGCCCTGTACTGCGCAAGTGTAGTTCTCAAACGGGTTCTCTATGACCACCAGCGTTAAAGGTTACCTGCTCTTGGCCGTTTCCTGCCTCAGCGCCATTGCTGCTGTTGGCTCAATTTTCGAGTTGGCTTCTGGCGAGCCGGATTTTGGCGTCGGCCCCACCAGCATCATCTTGGTTGTCGCTGCTCCATTGGCTGTTTGGCTGTTTCAGGCTGCGGTTGGAGCGGCACGGGCCGGCAATACGGCCGGGAAGGGAAGCAAAAAGAAAAAATGAGGAGACGGTGAGAACCCTGAGCAAATGGATATGGGGTCAGCAGGTTTGCTTCAAGGAGACCTCAGACTCCCTCTCAATTTCAGTCAGTTGGTGAAACTCCGGCAAGAGCTCCCGGTTCTGCACAGTTCCAAGAGCTGATTCCAAGCCGGCGGTAGCTAGGGTACAACTGGAGCCAGAACCATTCAGTACGGTCTCGGTGACCTGTCCGTTTTTGTCGATCCGATATTCCACTTTGATGTATTCAGGCATCCGCACTCCGCTTGTTACCGAACAACAACGGGTTCTTCCCCATTCTAGTTCTTGCTTCCTTTTCCTGGGCTAGATCTGGCTGGGCTCTATGGCTTCTGCTCGTCCCCCCTTCCAGGCTGCCAAAAGGGATCCCGGGATCCGGCGAGACCTCGGCTTGGGTGTGGGGGCATTGGTGTGTGTGGTGCTGATCGGCACCCTCTGGTACCACGGGGTGGAGCAGTGGCCTTGGGTGGAAGCTTTTTACATGACCGTTATCACCCTAACCACCGTGGGCTTCATGGAGGTGGGGCCGCTGGGGGAGCGGGGGCGTTTATTTACGGTGGCCTTGATCCTGATGGGGGTCTTGAGCATCGGGTTCATGGTGAATCGCTTTACAGAGGCCCTCATCCAGGGACATTTTCAGGAAGGGATCCGGCAGCGGAAATGGAAGAAACAGATGGAAGCGCTGAACAACCACTACATCATTTGCGGTTTCGGGCGCATTGGGCGGCAGGTGGCTCAAGAGTTTCGAGCAGAAGGGGTGCCATTTTTGGTGATTGATCAGTCTGCCGAGGCCATTCAGGTGGCTCAAGAGCTGGGATATGTGGCCCTCCAGGGGGATAGTACTCTAGATGCCACTTTGCTGGAAGCGCGGGTGCAACAGGCGGAGGGACTGATTGCCGCCCTATCTTCCGATGCCGAGAACCTGTACGTGGTCTTGTCGGCCCGCACCCTGAACCCCCGCATTCGCACTATTGCCCGCGCCAATACGGAAGAGGCTTTGCAAAAACTGCAGCGGGCGGGCGTTGCCCATGCCATTTCTCCCTACATCACGGGCGGAAAACGCATGGCGGCGGCTGCCTTACGCCCCCGGGTTGTGGACTTTGTGGATGGCATCCTTGTCGGTCGGGATCGCACTTTTTACCTAGAGGAGTACGAGCTGGCAGCCCAAGAATGTCCTTATGTCGGGCAAACCCTACGGAAAGCCGATTTGCGCAACCGATCCGGAGCTTTGGTGGTGGCGATTCGACGGGCGGATGGCCAGTTGATTGGTGGCCCCAGCGGAGAAACCCTGTTGCAGCCGGGGGATCTGCTGCTGTGTATGGGCACTGCAGAGCAGTTGCGCCGGCTTGGTCAGCTGCTCTATCCACGCCCGTAGCAGCTTGTTCTGGGTAGCCTGGCTCAAATCCGCCTCAGAATACTGGGGCCATGAGAGTCGGTGCCACAGGTTTTCAAAAGTCCGTAGGCCTCGGCCAACTCTTCCGCTTTCTCCGTCACTTCCGGGCTAGGGATCCAAATCTCCGGGTTTTTGTAGGCGTAGTAGACCTCAAGGCCATCTATTCCCAACTCCGCTGCGGCTGGGACAATTTCCTCTGCAGGCAGGCAATAGCGAAAGGGATGGGCCAACACCGC
>NZ_JANSHQ010000451.1:0-10082 GCF_047461715.1 Synechococcus sp. R8-2
TCCTTATCCTCTCAAAAGAAGATTGATAATATTGAAATCTTGAGTGCAAATGTAAGATCCGGTATCGTGTTGCCTGGGCTGGTATTATGTCTTAAATAAAACGAGAGGCCATTTCATGGATTCGCAATCGGTAGCACCTGTGGTTTTGGTGATCCTGGATGGCTGGGGTTATCGGGATGCTCTCGATGGCAACGCGGTGCTGGCTGCGGAAACCCCTGTCCTGGATAGCCTTTGGGCTGCCTATCCCCACACCCTGCTGCAAGCTTCGGGTCGGGCCGTGGGCCTGCCGGCAGGACAGATGGGCAACTCTGAAGTCGGGCACCTGACCTTGGGGGCAGGGCGGGTGGTGCCGCAGGAATTGGTGCGCATCAGCGACGCGATAGAGACAGGATCCCTCTTCCAGGATCCCTTGTTGATGCAAGTTTGTCGCCAGCTCAGAGAGCGAGGGGGCCGTTTTCACTTCGTTGGCCTTTGCTCCGAGGGGGGGGTTCACTCCCACATCGACCATCTCTATGGGTTGCTCAAGCTGGCGGCCCAGGCTGAGATTCCGGCCTATGTCCACGCCATCACCGATGGCCGCGACACCTTGCCCCGCGATGGTGCCAGAGTTCTGGCCGCCCTGGAAAAAGAGCTGCAATGGCTGGGCAATGGCGTCATCGCCACCCTGAGCGGACGCTACTACGCCATGGATCGGGATCGCCGTTGGGAGCGCACCCAAAAGGCCTACGAGATCATGACCCAAGACGGCCCTGGCCGTGGACAAAGCGCCGCGGAGGTGATGGAAGCTTTCTATGCCCAGGATCTCACAGATGAGTTCATCCCGCCCACCCGCCTGGCTCCGGGGGCTGTGCAGCCGGGAGATGCGGTGCTTTTCTTCAACTTCCGCCCAGATCGCGCCCGCCAACTTACCCAAGCCTTTGTCTGCCCAGACTTTTCGGGTTTTCAACGCCCCTTGCTGCCGGATCTCACCTTCATCACCATGACTCAGTACGAGGCGGAGCTGCCGGTGCAGGTGCTGTTCAAGCCGCAGAACCTGGATCACCTGCTGGGCCAAGTGGTGAGCGAGGCCGGCCTCAAGCAATTGCGCATTGCCGAGACGGAAAAATACGCCCATGTCACCTACTTCTTCAACGGCGGCATCGAGCAGCCCTTCCCCGGTGAGGATCGCATCCTGGTGCAAAGCCCGCTGGTGACCACCTACGACCAGGCGCCGGAGATGTCGGCAGTGGAAGTGACCGACAAAGCGATAGAGGCCATCGCCCGCCGCGAATACAGCCTGGTGGTGCTCAACTATGCCAATCCCGACATGGTGGGCCACACCGGCAACTACGAAGCCACCATCCGCGCTTTGGAGACGGTAGATCGCTGTTTGGGCAGGTTGCTGGCGGCAGTGGTAGATGCGGGAGGCACTACTTTGATCCTGGCGGATCATGGCAATGCAGAGCTGATGTGGGATGAGAACGGCAACCCCTGGACGGCCCACACCACCAACCCCGTTCCCTGCATTCTGGTGGAGGGGGAAAGGCGCAAAATCCCCGGCTGTGGCGGCGATGTCAAGTTGCGCTCCAACGGCACTTTGGCTGATGTGGCCCCCACCCTGCTGGAGATCTTGGGCCTGCCTCAGCCCCCCGAAATGACAGGACGTTCGCTTTTGCAGCCGGCAGAATACACCATCCTCCAGCGGCAACCCAGTCCTGTGGGGCGGTAGGTGCCAGGGATCCCTTACTCCGTCACTGGGATCCCTTCTTGGGCCAGCCATGCTGTTAGCTCTCCCCAGTTGCGATAGACAGCCAGAACCCGTGAGCGATCGGGGTGATAGGGGGCAGCCAAGCGCTCCAACTGCAAAAAGCGGGCCTGGGGAGGGATCACCGCCGCTTCGGGATCGGGGGGAGTGGGTCGGCGCAAGGAGCTGCTGTAGCCGCGGTAGATCAGCACCAGATCAGACTCTCCCTCGCTTTCCACCTCCACCCGCAGCACCTCTTGCGGGTGGTCTTGGCTATAGCGCTCCAAGGCCAAGGGCCAAGGCAGGGCCCTCATGCTTCCAGTTCCCCCTTATCAGTTCCGGGTCGCAGCCGCCAGACAAAGTAGAGGCTGTAGAGCAGGTAGGCCACCAGCCCCCAGGCCCCCACGCTCCCCAGCAGCTCCGGCGATACATTGGGATGGAAGATCTCCCGAAACCCCAGCGGTGGCCCAAACCAAGCCCGGCACTCCTCCGGCAGAGAAGTGCGGAAAGCACAGGGCACAAAGGCCCCCGAAAAGAGGATCCCGGCCCCCATATAACCAGTCAGGCCCCACCGCCAGAGCAAAAAGGCTCGCGCCGCCCAGGTTCTCGACTGCTCGAGAGCAGCACTCCAGTCCCGCCAAAACCAAAGACAAACCAAGATCAACAGCCGCGCCATTGCTCCACTGAGAAAGCTGACGGGCAGGCCCCCAATCATCAGGTACACCGTCACCGCCAAGAGGCTCGATACCCGCCAATAAACGATCAATAGCTGAATCAAGGGCCGCAACCCCACCGCAAAAGCCCAAATCAGCAGCAGCAATGGCATCACCACCGTCAGCGCCACTGCCAAGCGGTAGTCCAGCCAGATTGCATCCACCAGCCAACTCTGGGGAGTCATCCTCACCCTCTGCCACTCCTGCCCCTTAGTATATGAAACCTGGGGGATCCAGGACGGGACACAGAGAGTTACGGAATGTTAACGCCTGCTGACCATCCCCAGCAAAACTTTACACCCAGGAGGTTTCAGAAAGTTTTCCATTTTGCCGCTACCGATCCGCGAAAGTGGTAGATTCTTAGCTAGATCCTCAGAGGAGTATCCCTGTCGTTCGGAAGGCTGGCTGCCTGTCTGAGCGACGACCCGAGTTCCCTTCAGACCTTGACCCGGCTTAATCTCGTTAAGTATTGTTACTTAATCGTGTTATCTTGGGTTAAGGTTAAATCTCGAGAGGCATGACCTCGAAACCATGGCCCGTTCTTCCAGACTCCTCTCTCACAACGCTGCCCGCTGGAAGGCGACCCAGTGGAAGCCCAGACCACTGCCTCCCTTGGAGGATGCACCTCTTTCTCCAAAGCAGGAGGAAGAGACAAGGGATCTGGTCACGTCGGAGTCACCACCTGCCGTGGGGAAGCCTAGTTTGCCAGGGAACGTGAAGGGTGGAGCTAGGGGGGCAGCAGTTGCTGGCAGCGGGAGCTATGAAGCGCTGCAGCTGTGGCTGGTGCTGGTTACCTTGGGGGTAAGTCTGGCCATTGCCGTGGGAGTGGCCCTGGTTTACTCTCTGGGGGTAGCTGCCAACTACTTGCTGGGGGCAGTTGTTGGCGTGGTTTATCTGCGCATGCTGGGCCGCGGCGTAGCGGAGCTGGGCAAAAGCCGCAACCGTTTGGGGGTGACGCGTTTGGCTCTGTTTGTCGGGCTGATCGTTTTAGCCACTCAGGTGAAGTCTTTACAGATATTGCCCATTTTCCTGGGGTTCATGACCTACAAGGTCACCCTGCTCATTCATCTTGTCCAGACCTTGACCCGTTCATCTTCTTCTGTGTGATGCCCATGAACCTGTCCTTCTCCTCTCCTCCTCTTTTGGCAGAACTCGAGGTCGGCCATCACCTTTACTGGCACCTGGGCAAATTCACGGTTCACGGGCAGGTTTTGATCGCCAGCTGGATCGCCATTGCCCTGATCTTGACGGTGGTTATCTTGGGCACCCGTCAACTGAAGCGGGAGCCGGCTGGTCTGCAAAACTTTGTCGAGTATGCCCTGGAATTTGTGCAGAGCATTGCCCGTGCCCAGATTGGCGAGAAAAACTTCCGGCCCTGGGTACCCTATGTCGGCACCTTGTTCCTGTTCATCTTCGTCTCCAACTGGATGGGCAACCTCTTCCCCTGGAAGTTAATTCCCCTGCCGGAAGGGGAGTTGGCCTCCCCCACCAACGACATCAACACCACTGCCGGGTTGGCGCTGCTCACCAGCATCATGTATTTCGTGGCCGGCATCAGCAAGCGGGGGCTGTCTTATTTCAAAAAGTACATCGAACCTACCCCGATTCTGCTGCCCATCAACGTTTTGGAAGATTTCACCAAGCCCCTCTCCCTGAGTTTCCGTCTGTTCGGCAACATCCTGGCGGAAGAGCTGGTGATAGCGGTGCTGGTGCTGCTGGTGCCCCTGTTTATCCCAGTGCCGGTGATGGTTCTGTTCCTGTTTACAGGGGCGATTCAGGCTTTGATCTTCTCAACCCTCTCGGCAGCTTACATTGGAGAGGCGCTGGAAGGTCATGGAGGAGGGGATCACCGTGATTGAGGCCGCTGTTCGGTCGATCCACCTTGGCCCTTTTCGGGAAAATCATCTCAAGGGGGTCAGCGCAAGGGATCCCTTCTCTGGTAAGGTTTGTTGGGGCCGACAAGTTATGCTGAAGGCCGCCGACAAAGGGGTGAGCGAGGTCGATTTACTGAGCCCGGATCATCCCAAGGCTGAAAAGCGCTGTTGCTTTTGTATCGATGGTTTGTGAATGACAAGGAGCATCTCATTATGGATCCGTTAACCTCTGCTGCTTCTGTTTTGTCTGCTGCTCTGGCCATTGGCCTGGGATCCCTGGGTCCCGGTCTGGGTCAGGGGAATGCTGCCGCTGCCGCCATGGAGGGGCTGGCCCGTCAGCCCGAAGCGGAAGATAAGATCCGCGGCAACTTGCTGGTCAGCTTGGCTTTCATGGAAGCTTTGACCATCTACGGCTTGGTGGTGGCGCTGGTGCTTTTGTTCGCCAACCCCTTTGCTTAACTCTCATCGGGGGCGGACTGCATTGATTTACCCATCCGCCCGCCCCCTCACCCAGCTCCATCTCAGACTCAGTTCCTGTTGGGGTTGCAACGTCATGTTCTTTCCAACCTTGTTGGCTGTTGAAGCGGCTGAAAAAGGTGGTCTTTTCGATCTGGATGCCACCCTGCCCCTGATTGCCATTCAGTTTTTGCTGTTGGTGGCAGTGCTCAACTCCCTCTTCTATGAGCCGGTTACGCGGGCTATCGACAGCCGCAACGACTACATCCGCACCACTCAAGCGGAAGCCCAAGAGCGGTTGGACAAGGCGGTGTCGTTGACCCGACAGTATGAGTCTGAGATCAGCCAGGCCCGCTTGCAAGCCCAGCAGGTGATCGCTGAGGCAGAGGCTGCAGCTGCTCGCATTCGTTCCGAGAAACTGGCTGCTGTGCAGGCAGAGATCCAGCAGAAGCTGGAGGCGGCGCGGCTACAGGTCGAGCAAGAGAAGCAGGCAGCCCTCGAACAGCTGCAGCAGCAGGTGGATGCCATTGCCGCCCAGATTACCCAGAAACTGTTGGGCAGTGCTCGTTAGATCGCTGGTTGGAAGTACTTTTGGAGGAGCTTGCGATGCCTGTGTGGAGTTGGGTGGCCGGTTGGATCTTGGCTGTGGCCGAGACCACGGAGCTACTCCCAGAAGCCAAGGCAGGAGAGGGGGATCTCTTGGCCAAGATTCTCGAGAGCAACCTGATCAACATCGCGATCATTCTCACCTTGCTGTTTATCTTGGGTCGCAAAGTGGTGGGAGAAGCCCTGGCCAAGCGGCGGGAGGGGATCCTAGAAGAACTGCGGCAGGCGGAGCAGCGCAAACAGGAAGCCATCGAGAAGCTGGCGGAGGAGCAGCAAAAGCTGGCCCAGGCTCAGCAGGAGGCTGAACGTATCCGCAAGCAGGCGGAAGCCAACGCCGAAGCCCGTCGGCAAGAGTTGTTGGAGCAGGCGGAGCGGGAAGTTGAGCGGCTGCGGGCCAATGCCGAGAAAGAGTTGTCTAGCGAGCAGGAGCGGGTTTTTCAGGAGTTGCGTCGGCAGATCGTTCGCCAAGCCTTGAGCAAGGTGGAGCAGGAGCTGCCGCAGCACCTCAACGAAGAGACCCACCGCAGCCTGATCGAGAAAGGGATCCAAATGATTGCCCGCTAACTCTCAAGGAGGAGAAAGGTATGATCAGCAGCACAATGGCTGAGAAGGTGGTGGATCCCTATGCCGAGGCTCTCATTGCTCTTGGGTCAGGCCAGGGATTGCTGGACACTTTTGCCGCCGATATGCGCTTTATTGCCGAGGTTTTGCGGGCTACGCCGGAGCTGGGCCAGTTTCTCGCCAACCCGGTGATCAAGGCCGAGGCCAAAAAGAACCTGCTGCAGCAAGTATTTGCCGATCAGATCCACCCTCTGCTGCTGAATGCGCTGAAGTTGTTGACCGACCGCCGCCGTATCATGTTTCTCGGGGCCGCCTGCCGGCGCTTTTTGGATCTGCAGCGGAAGCTCCAGAACATCGTCCTGGCCGAAGTGACGACGGCGATACCCTTGACGGAAGCTCAGCAGCAGTCAATTCGCGAGCGGGTGATGGACTTCACGCGGGCCAGCGGCGTGGAGTTGCAAACTGCTCAGGATCCAGAGCTGCTGGGAGGGGTGGTCATCAAGATTGGATCCCAGGTGATCGACCTCAGCTTGCGTGGACAGTTGCGCCGGCTGGCCTTGCAGTTGGCCTAAGTTGGTTTTTGAGGATCCCTTCCCATTACTTGAGAGGACTGCTATGCCTACCATTCGCCCAGACGAGATTAGCACCATCATCAAACAGCAGATCGAGCAGTACAACCAGGAGATGCAGGTCTCCAATGTGGGGACAGTTCTGCAGGTGGGGGATGGCATCGCCCGCATCTACGGTTTGGATAAGGTGATGGCCAGCGAGCTGCTGGAATTTGAGGATGGCACCACCGGTATTGCCCTCAACCTGGAAGAAGACAACATCGGTGCCGTGCTGATCGGCTCCGGGCGGAATATCCAAGAGGGATCCACCGTCAAATCCACGGGCAAGATTGCCAGCATCCCGGTGGGGGAAGCCCTCTTGGGCCGCGTGGTGGATCCCCTGTGCAACCCCCTCGACGGCAAAGGCCCGATCCAGTGTACGGAGTCTCGCCTGATCGAATCTCCGGCACCTGGCATTGTCGATCGCCGCTCTGTGTACGAGCCCCTGCAAACCGGCATTACCGCCATCGATGCCCTGATCCCCATCGGGCGGGGGCAGCGGGAACTGATCATCGGCGACCGCCAAACCGGCAAGACCACCGTTGCTGTGGACACAATCCTGAACCAAAAAGGGCAGGATGTGATCTGCATTTACGTGGCCATTGGTCAGAAGCAGAGCACCATCGCCCAGGTGGTGGGCATCCTGACCGAGCGAGGGGCTATGGACTACAGCATTGTGGTGGCTGCCGGCGCCGATAGCCCGGCCCCGTTGCAGTGGCTGGCCCCCTACTGTGGCGCCACCATTGCTGAATACTTCATGTACCAGGGCAAACACACCCTGGTGGTCTATGACGACCTCTCCAAGCAGGCGGTGGCTTATCGGCAAATGTCGCTGCTGCTGCGCCGTCCACCCGGTCGGGAAGCTTATCCTGGGGATGTGTTCTACCTGCACTCGCGGCTATTGGAGCGAGCCGCCAAGCTGAGCAGCCAACTGGGAGAGGGATCCATGACGGCGCTGCCGATCGTGGAAACCCAGGCCAATGACGTGTCGGCCTACATTCCCACCAATGTTATCTCCATCACCGATGGGCAGATCTTCTTGGAATCGGATCTGTTCAACGCTGGCATCCGCCCAGCCATCAACGTCGGGATTTCCGTCAGCCGCGTCGGCTCGGCAGCTCAGACCAAGGCGATGAAAAAGGTGGCTGGCTCCATCAAGGTGGAACTGGCGCAATACCGCGATCTGGAGGCCTTTGCCCAATTTGCCTCTGACCTGGATGAGGCTACCCAAAAGCAGTTGGCCCGCGGCCAACGGCTGCAGGAGTTGCTGAAGCAGCCACAGTACTCTCCCCTGTCTCTGGATCAGCAGGTGGCCATTATCTATGCGGGGACGCGAGGCTATTTGGATGACATTCCGGTGGAGAAGGTCTCCAGCTTCAAACAGGGCCTTTTGGCTTACCTGGGCACCACCCATCCCAAGTATGGCGAGATCGTCCTCTCCACCAAGCAACTCACCGACGAGGCAGAAGAAATCTTGAAAACGGCCATCACAGAGTTCAAGCAGAGCTTCGTGGCCAAGGCGGCCTAGCCTGACGCGGATCCCTGTCAACCACCGTTCGCGTTAGCAGGACGGAGTCCTTAAATAGAGGGAGTAGGTTATGGCAAACCTCAAGCGCATCCGCGATCGCATCAAAGCGGTCAAAAACACCCGCAAAATTACCGAGGCCATGCGGCTGGTGGCAGCAGCTCGGGTGCGGCGCGCCCAAGAGCAAGTGATGGCCACCCGTCCCTTTGCCGACCGACTGGCCCAGGTTTTCTATCGGCTGCAAACTCGGCTGCGGCTGGAAGATGTCAACTTGCCTCTGCTGAAGCAGCGCCCCATCCAGACGGTGGGGCTGTTGGTGGTGGCCGGGGATCGGGGCTTGTGCGGAGCCTACAACGCCAACGTGATTAAGCGCACCGAGGAGCGGGTTCGCGAGCTGCAGGAGACAGGGCAGCAGGTGCAGCTTTACCTGGTGGGCCGCAAGGCGGTGCAGTATTTCCAGCGGCGCTCCGCTCCCATCGCCAAGACCTACGTGAATTTGTCGCAGATCCCCACGGCGGCTGAGGCTGCCCAGATTGGGGATCAGCTCCTCTCGGCCTTCTTGTCGGAGAAGGTGGACAAGGTAGAGCTGCTCTATACCCGCTTTGTCTCTTTGATCAGCTCCCGTCCGGTGGTGCAATCCCTGTTGCCCCTCGATCCGTCGCGGTTGGCCACTCAAGACGATGAAATTTTTCGTCTTTTGGTGCGGGGCGGAGAGTTTACTGTCGAGCGCAGCAAAGTCATCGCAGCGGTCTCGGCCCCACCTCAGGACATGATCTTTGAGCAGGATCCCGTGCAGATTTTGGATGCACTGCTGCCGCTGTACCTGAACAACCAGTTGCTACGGGCCTTGCAGGAGGCGGCGGCCAGCGAATTGGCAGCTCGCATGACGGCCATGAACAACGCCAGCGACAATGCCAGCGAGCTCATTCGCACGCTGGGTCTTGCCTACAACAAAGCTCGCCAGGCGGCTATTACCCAGGAGATCCTGGAGGTGGTGGCCGGAGCGGAGGCCTTGTAGGGTTCTCAAAGGAGATCCCCTGAGGAGCCGAGGTTGCGTTGTCGCGCCATCTGGGAGTTGAGCAGAACCACCGGCAAGATCCCCACCAAGACAATGGCCAAGGCCGGTGCCCCTGCTTCCGCCAGACGCTCATCGGCTGCCAAACGGTAGGTCTGCACCGCCAAGGTGTCGAAGTTGAAGGGCCGCAGCACCATCGTGGCCGGCAGCTCCTTCATCACATCCACAAATACCAGCAGCATAGCCCCCAAGAGGCCACCCCTCATCAAGGGCAAATGCACCTGCCACAGGGTGCCCAGGGATCCCTGTCCCAGGCTGCGGGCCGCTTCATCCAAACTGGGGGGAATGCGCAGCAGCGTGGCCTCGACGGTGGCCAAAGCCACGGCCAAAAACCGCACCAGGTAGCCGAACACCAAAGCCGTGAGGGTGCCACTGATCACCAGGCCAGGTGGCTGTTGCAGCACCACCTGCCGCAGGTAGCTCAGCAGTTGATCCAACCACCCTAGGGGAATCAGAACCCCCACTGCAATCACCACCCCAGGCAGCGCATAGCCCAGAGAAGACAACTGCACTGCCAGCCGCAGGCCCCACGGGGATCCCGCCCGTCCTAGCCCCTGCATGCGCAGCCCGTAAAGCACCACCACCGACACGGAAACAGCAATGATAGCCGTGATGGTGGATAGCCAAAAGCTGTTCTGGGCGTAGCTCCAAAAGCGGCGACCCAACTCCCCCTGCCGCAGGGTCATGTGGAGCAGGATCAAGGCCGGCACGACGAAGCCCAGCCCAATCGGGATCCCACAGGCTAGCCAAGCCCCCACCGCCCGGATCCCTTGTAGGCGGTAACGGGTTGGGGTGGGTTTGAACCCTTGGCGATAGTAGCGCGCCCGCCGGCGGGAGACCTGCTCCATCGTTATCAGCAGCAACACCAGCAGCAACAGCAGCGCCGAAAGCTGAGCCGCCGCCACCGGATTGCCCAGGGCCGTCCAGGTGCGGTAGATGCC
>NZ_JANSHQ010000452.1:0-7059 GCF_047461715.1 Synechococcus sp. R8-2
CCCCCCTTGCGGGCCTTTTGCCCCCGCATCCCCTTGCCACAGGAGGCCCCCTGCCCGGCAGAAACGCCACGACCTAGCCGCCGCCGCCGCCGCGTCGAACCTGCTTGAGGCCGAATGTCTTCCAGTCGCATGTCTACCTCTAGCTCACTTGCTCAATATCACCTGTCCATCACTTGCCCAATAGGCGGCGCACATCGATGTCTCGGTCTTGGGCCACCTGCTTAAAGGTACGCATCCGCCGCAGCGCATCGATGGTAGCACGGGCATTGTTGAGGGGGTTGCTGGATCCCAGTTGCTTGGCCAAGCTGTTGCGTACTCCTGCCAGCTCCAGAACGGTGCGGACTGCCCCCCCTGCGATGACGCCTGTGCCGGGAGCTGCTGGCATGACCAAGACGGTGGCACCGCCGCCTGCCCCCTGCATGGGATGGGGTACGGACAAACCTTTGGTGAGGGGCACCTCAATGAGGTGCTTTTTACCGTCCACAACCCCCTTGCGTACTGCTCCGATCACATCGTTGGCTTTGCCCACGCCAACCCCGACTTGGCCCCGCTCGTTGCCGACCACCACCACAGCGCGGAAGCTCAACTTCTTGCCGCCCTTGACCACCTTGGTGACGCGGCGAATCTGGATGACCCGCTCTTGCCACTCGGTGGGTTGCTCTTCGCGGCTTTTCTTGCTTCTGCGACGTTCCCTCTGCTCAGCCATGTGCTGTGTCCTCAGTAGCTAGAACTGTAACCCTGCTTCTCGGGCAGCTTCTGCCAGGGCTTGAACGCGCCCGTGATAAAGCTTGCCCCCCCGATCGAAAACCACGCGGGAAATGCCCATCTGTAAGGCTCGTTCGGCAACTGAGCGGCCCACCAAGGCAGCCGCTTCTTGAGTAGCCGTCCCGGTTTCTTTGAATTTTTCGCGCAGCTCCCTGTCCAAGGTGGAGGCGGAGGCTAAGGTATGCTGGGCTACATCGTCGATCACCTGGGCGTAGATGTGTCGATGGGAGCGAAACACGGCCAGGCGAGGCCGCTCGGCAGTGCCAAAGACCTTGCGGCGAATGCGTCGATGACGACGTTGGGTGGTGATTTTGCGGCTGGTTTTCATAGGACTCCGTCCCGCTTTCGCAATGGGCTATTTACTTCTTCGCTTTCCCGGATTTACCCGCCTTGCGGCGAACTTGTTCCCCTAGATAACGGATCCCTTTCCCCTTGTAGGGCTCCGGAGGCCGGACGGCTCGGATGCGGGCGGCAGTATTGCCCACCAGTTCTTTATCTGTGCCTGAGACAACAATGATGTTGTTTCCCTCAACGGCAATTTGGATGCCAGGGGGAAAGGGGATCTCCACAGGATGGCTGTAGCCAACGTTCAAAACCAACTTGCTGCCTTGGATGGCAGCCCGGTAGCCCACGCCCACCAATTCCAGCCGCCGCTCAAATCCCTTGGATACTCCATCGACCATGTTGGCGACCAAGGTGCGGCAAAGGCCGTGGAGTTGGCGGGCAGGCCGAGAATCGTTGAGACGGCTGACTGTGAGCGTCTGAGCGTTTTGCTGGACTGTGATCAAGGGCGGTAAACTGCGGGACAGTTGACCTTTCGGGCCTTTCACTGCAATGTGTTGGCCGTCGATCTGGATCTCCACCTTGGCAGGAAGGGCGATGGGGCGTCTACCAATACGGGACATGGGAAAAACTCCTGACCAGAGAAAACTTAAGGTCTAGTAGACAAGGCAGAGGACTTCGCCGCCAATGCCCTGCTTACGAGCCTCCCGGTCGGTCATAATGCCGTTGGAGGTGGAGATGATGGCAATTCCAATTCCTCCCAGCACTCGGGGCAGCTCTTTGTGGTTGCGGTAAACCCGCAGACCCGGTCGGCTCACCCGCTTTAGACCATTGATGATGGGCCTGCAGTTGCGGCCTTTGCCTTTGTACTTCAATCGCAACACCACTCGGGCTTGGATCCCTTCTCCCTCCTCCTTCCATTCGCTGACGAACCCTTCCTCATGAAGAACGCGAGCGATGCTGCGGGTCATGCGGGTGGCCGGAACTGCCACCGACTCGTGCCGAGCCATGGTGGCATTGCGAATGCGGGTGAGCATATCGGCGATCGTGTCGTTGGTGTGGGCCATCGGTGGGTCAGTGCTCCTCGGAAGATCGATGCAGATCAAGAAAAGTCAGGGTGGGCAACCTAGGAGGCAAAGGGCATGCCAAACGCTTTGAGCAGGGCACGGCCCTCTTCGTCGGTTTTAGCAGTGGTCACAATGGAGATATCCATACCTCGCAACTGATCCACAGAGTCATAGTTGATTTCGGGAAAAATCAGTTGTTCACGGATGCCGAGGGTGTAGTTGCCTCGTCCATCAAAGGCTTTGGGGCTGACGCCGCGGAAGTCACGGATACGGGGCAGAGCAATGTTGATCAAGCGATCCAAAAACGCATACATGCGCTCCCGCCGTAGGGTCACCATCAGGCCGACAGGCATGCCCTTGCGAATCTTGAAGCTGGCAATTGCCTTCTTGGCGCGGGTGATCACCGGACGCTGACCGGTGATGGCGCTGATCTCGGCAATGGAGGATTCCAGAGCCTTGGCATTTTGGGAAGCTTCCCCCAAGCCGCGGTTGATCACGATCTTCTCCAGGCGGGGCACCTGATGGATGTTGGTGTAGCCCAACTCCTTTTGCAGCTTGGGGACAATGACGGTGTTGTAGTGGATTTGCAGACGCTGGGGCATGGTGGCTTCTCCTTGTGGCTCTGGGCTGGGTCAGAGCCAAACCAATGGTGGAAAGGGATCAAAAGCTTAGTCGAGAATCTCACCCGTTTTCTTAAGGACGCGAACCTTGCGACCATCGGCGGTGATTTGATAGCCGATACGGCTGGCCACCTCCTGCTTCTTGGAATAGGCCATCACTTTGCAGACGGGAATGGGAGCTTCCTTGGTCTCAATTCGGCCACTTTCCCCTTCTCGCTGGGGTTTACGGTGGTAGGTAACAATGTTAACCCCTTCCACCAAAACCATGTTGCACTCGGGAAAAACGCGCAGCACCTCGCCGATTTTGCCTTTGTCATCGCCGGAGATCACCTGCACGGTATCCCCTTGCTTGATACACATTTTGTAGCGCAGGCTGTTGCGGTGCTTGCGAATGCCGGGGCGCCGAACTAGGCGCTGAATTTGGCTGGGTTTGAGGGGGCGAACCATCAGAGTACCTCCGGGGCCAGGGAGATGATCTTGGTGAAGTTTTTCTCCCGCAGCTCGCGGGCTACAGGGCCGAAAACACGAGTTCCACGGGGATTGCCATCATTGTTGATGATCACGGCGGCGTTGTCGTCGAAGCGGATGCACATGCCGTCAGGGCGACGTACCGTATCGACGGTGCGGATAACAACGGCCTTGACAACATCGGATTTTTTGACGGGCATGTTGGGCAGGGCATCCTTGACGACACCAATGATCACATCGCCCAAGCTGGCGTAGCGACGGCCACTGCTGCCCAGCACGCGAATACACATCATCTTGCGAGCACCGGTGTTGTCGGCCACCGTCAGCATAGTTTGCTGCTGAATCATAGTTTCTTCACCTCCCTCAGGATTTCGGCAACTTGCCAACGCTTGGTGCGGCTAAGGGGACGGGTTTCCGTGATGCGCACCAGATCCCCTTCTTGACAGCGGTTTTCCTCGTCGTGGGCCTTAAACTTCTTGGTCTTGACGACGATCTTGCCGTACTTCGGGTGAGCAACTCGATTTTCCACAGCAACAACCACCGTTTTTTGCATCTTGTTGCTGACAACAATGCCAATCTTCTCCCGAACAGCCATTACTCCTCCTTGGTTGGGCGTTTGCCCCGCTTACGCTCTCCCTCCACAGTTAGTAGTTGCGCCAGCTTGTGTTTGCGCAGCCGGATGAGATGGGGCTGGTTCAACTGCCGCGTGGCCTGCTGCAAACGCAGCTCAAACAGCTCTTTCTTGACGGCGTAGATTTCGTTGCTCAGCTCTTCGTCCGATAAAGCACGGGCATCAGCAATTTTGGGCATGGGCATGGCTGAACTCTCCTCATACACTGCTGGTGGCCACCTCTGAAGCCGTTGCCTGGGCGGGCTCTGGCTTTTCAAAGTCGGCTTTGGTTACAAACTTGACCTTAATGGGCAGCTTCTGGGCGGCAAGGCGCATGGCCTCGCGGGCGATAGGCTCTGCCACTCCCCCCATTTCGAAGAGGATACGGCCCGGCTTGACGACACAAACCCAGTACTCAGGGTTGCCTTTGCCGGATCCCATGCGGGTTTCCGCGGCTCGCTGAGTAACGGGCTTGTCGGGAAAGATGCGAATCCAGATTTGGCCGCCCCGCCGAACATAGCGGGTCATGGCTCGACGGCTGGCCTCGATCTGTCGAGCTGTAATCCAGGCGGGTTCTAGGGCCACAAGGCCGTATTCCCCAAAGTTGATGCGGTTGCCACGGGTCGCTTTGCCTTTCATGCGCCCGCGCTGTTGCTTGCGGTACTTGGTGCGTTTGGGGCTTAACATGGCCGTTCCTTAAGTCAACTGCGATAGGGATCCCTGGACGTTCCGGTGTTGGCCCTCAGGCCTCCTGAGCCGAGCGATCTTCAAAGGTGGGCCGCCGCCGCTGCTGCCGACGTTTGGGCTGTTGCAGGGGAAACTTCTGTTCGTGGCGTTCCTGCCCGGGCAGAACTTCCCCTTTGAAGACCCAGACCTTGACCCCGATGATGCCGAAAGTGGTGTGGGCGAGGTGCTCGGCGTAGTCGATGTCGGCCCGCAAAGTATGCAAAGGGATCCGCCCCTCCCGCGTCCATTCGGTGCGGGCAATCTCGGCCCCGTTCAGACGCCCGGCAATTTGGATTTTGATCCCTTGTACACCTGCCCGCTGGGCCCGTTGGATCACCTGGCGAACGATGCGGCGAAAGGCAATCCGCCGTTCCAACTGTTGGGCAATGTTTTCCGCCAACAAGGTCGCCTCGGCATCGGCACGGGTGACCTCTACTACATTGATGCGAATGGTTCGCTCGCCACCACCTCGTGAACCAGGGCTTTGTCCCGCTAGCGCGGACAGCTCTTTCTGTAGACCTTGGCGCAAAGTCTCTAGGCTGGATCCGCCCCGACCCACAACTACCCCAGGGCGAGCAGCCCGGATCTCCAGGTCAATTTGATCCGCTTTGCGCTCGATTTGGATATCGGCCAAACCAGCACTGCTCAGTTGCTTGGTCAGGTAGGTGCGAATCTGGTCGTCCTCCTGTAACAGGGCTGGATAGCGGGCCGGATCGGCAAACCAGCGGCTGCGATGTTCTTTAATCACGCCGAGGCGGAAACCGGTGGGGTGGATCTTCTGTCCCATGGTGGTTAAGGGGTAGAGGTCTGGGAATACGGAAGGTTAGGAAGCTGTCACCACTTCAGCTCCTATGGGCCGGACGGCGATGGTGATGTGGCAGGTGCGCTTGCGAATGGGGTAGGCCCGCCCTTGGGCGCGGGGGCGAAACCGTTTCAGCACAGGACCCTGATCGGCGTAGGCTTGGCTGATCACCAGATCCCGGGGATCCAAGCCGTTGTTGTGCTCTGCGTTGGCCACCGCCGAGCGCAGCACCTTACGAACCGGCTCACAGGCAGCGTAGGGCATGAACTCCAAAAGAATCAGGGCATCGGCATAGGTGCGCCCACGGATCTGATCCAACACCCGCCGCACTTTAAAGGGGGACATGCGGATATAGCGGGCTACCGCTTTAACCTCAGGGGATGAATCGGCCATGGCCCTCTCCTTGCCTACTCGATACTTTCCTGTTCGTTATTCCTCTCAACGGCGAGCGGCTTTTTTGTCGCTCCCCGCGTGACCGCGGAAGGTACGGGTGGGAACGAATTCCCCCAGCTTGTGACCCACCATCTGATCGGTGATGTAGATGGGCACGTGTTGCTTGCCGTTGTGAACGGCGATGGTGTGGCCGATCATGACCGGCAAGATGGTGCTGGCCCGCGACCAGGTCTTGATCATGTGCTTCTCGTTGCGCTCGTTCATCTTCTCCACCTTGAGAAGCAGCTTGGCATCCACAAAGGGGCCTTTTTTCAGCGAACGTCCCATAAGAACCTCAACCGTTTGATAAGCAATTCACTGTCGAAAAAGCTTCGGGGAGCGAATGGCCAGCGGCTACTGAGCAGCCCTTCCGCCCTTGTCCCGGCGGCCTCCGCGACGGCGACCGCGCACGATGAATTTGTTGCTGGGCTTGTTGCGTTTGCGGGTCTTGTACCCCAGGGTGGGCTTGCCCCAAGGGGTGACAGGGGTACTGCGGCCTATGGGGGCTCGCCCTTCCCCGCCGCCATGGGGATGATCCACAGGGTTCATCACCGAGCCACGCACCTTGGGACGGCGCCCCAACCAACGGCTACGACCCGCCTTGCCCAGGCTGATGTTGTTGTGGTCAACGTTGCCCAGTTGGCCGATGGTGGCGTAGCACTCGCCGCGGATCATGCGGACTTCGCCGGAGGGCAGCTTGAGGGAGACATATTTGCCTTCTCTGGCCACCACTTGAGCGCCAGCCCCGGCGGCGCGAACGATCTGCCCGCCGCGACCGGGATACAGCTCCACATTGTGAACCACCGTTCCCAAGGGGATCCGCTCCAGGGGCATGGCATTGCCGATCTCAAAGGGGGCCTCTGGCCCGGCCATGATGGTGGATCCCACCTCTAGGTTGCGGGGAGCGAGGATGTAGCGTTTCTCTCCGTCTTCGTATTCCACCAGGCAGATGTGGGCACTGCGGTTGGGATCGTACTCGACGGTTTTGACGGTCCCCGGGATCCCCCGCTTGTCACGGCGGAAGTCGATGATGCGGTAAAGCCGCTTGTGGCCACCACCGCGGTGCCGGCAGGTGATGACGCCACGGTTGTTGCGCCCTTTCTTGCGGTGAATAAATTGCAGCAGCGACTTTTCCGGTCTGGGCCGCTTGCCGTTCTCGTCACGGGACAGCTCCTCGAAGTCAGAGACCGTCATGTGACGGGTGCTGGGGGTGTAAGGTCGGAGAGTACGAATGCCCATGGCTCGGGTAGGGGTGGGGGATGGGATGACAACAACTCAAAAAGGGGG
>NZ_JANSHQ010000453.1:0-7942 GCF_047461715.1 Synechococcus sp. R8-2
GAGGAAAAAAGCGACCGCCTGCAACGGCTGAACCGACTGGTGGCCGAGGTGGCCGCCGCCCGCAGCGCCCGACTCCTAGGCCAGGTGCAAGAGGTGCTGGTGGAAGGCCCCAACCCGAAAAACCCCCGCCAGGCAATGGGGCGTACCCGCGGCAATCGCTTGGTGTTCTTTGAAGGGAATCCAGAGCAACTGAAGGGATCCCTGGTGCCGGTGCGCATTACCGCCACGCGAGCTTTTTCGCTGACCGGAGAGGCAGTTACCGTCCGCGCGAGCGGGCCATAGGATGAAGGCTCTCACAAACACAACTTTCCCCAGTTCCCTCTTGTCCGATTGCGCCGGCGGAGCGCCTCTCCAGGGAGCTGTTTCGCTGAGAAAAACCATGCCCTCCTGGGTGAACAGCTTTAAGGCAACCGCCAGGCAGTCACTGCCCTTTCCGCCACGCCGACCAGGGCACAACCACCGCCCTAGCTAGCTTTCTTCCGCGCAGCAGTAGAACGGAGCTTCATACACAACGTTTTGGCAACAGCAACAGGCCGGCGCTGGAACAGGCCCCGAATACCTGCCCTGCCTAGCGCAAGATTTCAAAATCCAAAACGGGCTCTGTCTGGGTCACGCGGTAGTACCCGGCCTGGGTACGAACCGAAGCCTGATAGGGGCTGGGCAAATCTAGCGAGCGCAGGGGTGGGATGTTGGTGCGTTGGTTCAGCAGCGTGGTGAAGAAGGCGGTGGTCTGCCGGGCCTGGGAGCGCACCACCTCCTCAGGGAAAATGACCGGATCCACATTCCTGCCTGTATCCAACAGGATCCTGTCTAGGGCATCTCCCACCGGATAGGAAGGATAGGCAATTTGGGCCAAGGCGGATCCAATCGGGATCCCGGCGGACAGACAACCCAGAAGAATGGCCAAAGTCAGACGCATGTGCTGGGATTCCTCCTGCGCTACAGCTTTTCCTCAACACCGGAAAAAAGCGGGGTTTGAACGTTGCTCATTGACTTGGATCCCCATGAAGCCTACCTTTTGACCGGCAGCTAAGGCGGATTCTACTCGAAATGCCTCGATTGGCAACCGCCTGCAACCCAATGGAGGGCCAACATGACAAAGGATCTCGCCGCCGACTAGGATCGGGATACTCTGCTTGGGATCCTTAGACCTGTGAGTGTTTGTGTTCGCATTGCCCCCAGTCCAACTGGAAATCTGCACATCGGCACCGCCCGGACGGCAGTGTTCAACTGGCTGTATGCCCGTCGCCACGGTGGCCGGTTCATTTTGCGCATTGAGGACACCGACCGCGACCGCTCTTTGCCCCGCTACACCCGCAACATTTTGGCGGGCCTGGCCTGGTTGGGCCTAGACTGGGACGAAGGGCCGGTCTACCAGTCCAAGCGCATCGAGCGCTACCAAGCAGTGGTGCAGCAGCTTCTAGATCAAGGGCTGGCCTACCGCTGCTACGTCAGCGAGGCAGAGCTGGAGGAGATGCGCGCTGCCCAGAAGGCTGCCGGCAAAGCCCCCCGCTACGACAACCGCCACCGCTTTCTCACCGAAGCCCAGCGACGAGCCTACGAAGCCGAGGGGCGGCAGCCAGTGATCCGCTTCAAAATCGAGGAGCCCCTAGAGGTGTCTTGGGTGGATCTCATCCGCGGCCCCATTACCTGGAACACCCAGGATTTGGGAGGAGACATGGTCATTGCCCGAGCGGATGGCTACCCTCTCTACAACTTGGCGGTGGTGGTGGATGACATCGACATGGGCATCACCCATGTGATTCGCGGCGAAGATCACATCGGCAATACCCCCAAGCAGATTTTGCTCTACCGTGCTCTTGGCCACGAACCTCCCCAGTTTGCCCATTCTCCGCTAATCCTGAACCCGGAGGGGAAAAAGCTCTCCAAACGGGATGGGGCAACTTCGGTAGCAGAGTTCCAGCAACTGGGCTTTTTGCCGGAAGCTCTCAAGAACTATTTGGCTTTGCTCAGTTGGTCGCCCCCGGATGGGGAAGAGCTTTTCTCTTTGGAAAAGGCGGCTGCGCTGTTCGACTTTGACCGGGTTAACCGTGCGGCTGCCCGCTTTGACTGGGACAAGCTCAACTGGATCAACAGCCAGTACATCAAGCGGCTTTCTCCGCCAGAACTGGTAGAACGGCTCACCCCCTTTTGGCAGGCGGCAGGGTTTGACCTTTCCGAGGTGCCGGATCCCACCTGGTTAGAAGATGTGGCCCGCCTGATTGCCGATGGCATCGACCGCCTGGCAGAGGCTCCTCCGCTCAGCCGCTTTTTGTTTCAGGAGCCCCTCAGCTACACGTTGCCAGCTCTGGAACAGTTGCGCCTGCCTGGGGTGGCAGAGGCTATGGCTGCAATGGCCACCACGTTGGCTGCTGCCGAGCTGCCCCAGGTTTCGGCGGACAGCTTAAAACCGCTGGTGGATCAGGTGGCCAAGGGCCAGAACATGAAAAAGGGCCTGCTGATGAAGAGTTTGCGGGCCGCCCTGACAGGGGATCTGCAGGGGCCGGATTTGCTGGAATCTTTTGCCCTTCTCCAGCGGCGGGGCTGGGCTTTGGGGCGGTTAGAGGCTGTGCAGAAGTTGGTTCCTTGTTGATGGAAGCCCATCTCTTGCTGTCATGCCTTCGGTTGCCTCTGTTGAAAGTGCTCCGCACCGCTGCCGCAATCGGGATCCCATGCTGTCACGCCAGCTACAGGCTGCAAACCAAATTGTCCAAGAACTGGTGCTGCTCTCTTCTCAGTTATCTTCCCCATCCTCTTCGGACTCTGTAGAGATGGGGGAGCTGGAGCAGTGTGTGCTCAAGCTGGCCCAGACCTTGGTACAGCAGATGGTAAATCGCCTGGGCGCGGCCTCAGCTCGCCTTTGGATTTTCGACCCGCAGGAAGGATGTTTTCAGTCGGTGGCCCATGCCGGCCTGCTCAGTCCTGCTCATGACCAAATTCAGCGGATCTATCCTGACGACAGCCCTTTGGGACGGGTGGCCCAGGAGGGTCTGCCGCTTTTGAGCAACAATCCCGCCCAAGAAGCCTGGATGCCCGCCCCGGAGTGGGTGAAGGCCAATGGCTTGCGAGGCTTTGTTGCCTACCCGATTAACCGAGGGGAGGAGCGGCTGGGGGCTTTGGCTCTGTTGAGCCGGACACCTCTGGAAGCCAGCTTTCTGGAAGTGGTGAAGTTCCTCTGTTCCTATATCGCCAGCGCCATCATCAATGCCAAGCTGCTGGAGCGCAGCCGACGGCAGGCGGTGCGGGAGGCGCTGCTCAACCGCATCACCAGCACTGTTCACCGCTTTTTGCAGTGGGATCAAATCGTCAGCACTGCCCTGAAGGAGCTGCAGCAGGCCTTTCTCTCGAAAGGGGTGAAGGGGCTGAGCCGCTGCTGTTTTTACAGTCTCAGCCCGGATCAGCAGACGGTTCGGGTCAGCCATGAGGCCCTGAGCCCTGGGCTAACCCCCTCCCTAGGAGAGGTGTACCGGATCCAGGACTTTGGCTCGCTGTGCGAGCGCCTGCGGACGGGGCAGGTGGTGCAAATAGCCTTGCCTCTGCTGCCGGATCGAGATCTCCTGACCCCAGAGGGGTTGGCCGCTCTCCAGGCGCTGCAGGCTTGCTCGGCGGTGCTGATCCCGGTGCAGTCGGTGGGCTCGGCAGGAGTAGGGCTTTCGGAGGTTGGCGGGAAGGATGGGGGACGGCCCGGTTTGGCTGCAGAGCCAGGGGAGATGATTGGGTTGTTGGGAGTGTACGTCACCACACCCCACCTTTGGCAGCCGGAGGAGATCGAGCTGTTGCGCTCGGTGGCCTCTCAACTGGCCATTGCCCTCACCCGTTCCAGCCTGTTCGAGCATGCCCATCAGCAGACGGAACGGCTGGCTCTGTTGCACTCGATCACGGCGGCGATTCGCTCCAGCCTGGAGCCCACCACCCTCTTCCATGCGATCACCCAGCAGATCGGGGCGGCTTTTCAGGCAGATGTGTGTATCTTGGCCCTCTGGCAGCCGGAGCAGGAGCTGCTACACCCTGTTGGCCTTTATGCGCCGCAGCTTTCCCCCACCGTTCGCGTGGGCGGGACGGAGTCGTTGCTGGACACTCTGTTGCCGACAAGGGGGCCGTTGGTGGGATCCCCAGATTGCCCCTGGGTTGAGCCTGGGATCCCGCCGGACTTGCCGGAGACGATTCGAGCCAAGTTGCGCTTGGGGGCCAGTTTGCTCGCCACCTTGAGGGGGCCTGTGGTGGTGCCGGAGCCGCAGACGGCTCAGTCCTGGGCCGATCTAAAGCCTCAGAGCCAGGGGAGTGGGCTGTTGTTGGTGCCCCTATTTGCTTCTGAGCATCCGGACAGGCCCCAAGAACTGTTGGGGGGCATTGCCCTAATCCGCTACCCTGGCAGCGATTCCCTGACCCCTCGTCCTTGGCAGCCGGAGGATCTGGAGTTGGCAGAAGCCGTGGCCGAGCAGGCGGGGATCGCCCTCAAGCAAGCGCGGCTTTACGAGCAAACCCGTAGCTCTGCCCAGCGGGAAAGCCTTTTGCGCCAGATTGCCCAGCGCCTCAGCGGCACCTACAATCCCCAGGAGGTGGTGCAGATTGCCCTCGAGGGCATGGCAGAGGCTTTGCAGGTTGAGCGGTGCAGTTTTGTGGCGCCCTGCAGTGGCCATGAGCCGTTCGCAGCCTCGTCGCGACAGCCTTGCGGTTCCCCTTCCCCTGCCGTAGGCAGAGCAACAGCCCCACCAGAGGCGGGACGGAGTCCTTTGGCTCAGCAACCCTTGGCCGGCGCTCCTGCAGAACCTCTGGCCATCATCCAAGAGTATTGCCGTCAGCCGGGGATCCCTTCCCAAAGGGGACAGACGCTGCCCCCTGAGCTAAGCCAGCTCCTCTGGGTCAATTGCTACAGCCACCTGAACACGCTGCTGATTCCAGATGTCAACACCTTCCCATTGTCTGCCCACGCCCGCCGCCATCTGCTGCAAAAGGGCATCCGCTCCCTGTTGGGTGTGCCGATAGTCACCGATGCTCGCCAGGTGGCCGGGGTGCTTTGCGCCTTCATGCCGCCGTTTGAGCCGGCAGTTCGGGGAAGCAAAACCGCCGATATCGCCTCAGAAGCCGCCGGATTTTCCCCCAGAGATACGGACTTGGTGAACGCGCTGGCGGACATTGCGGCAGTAGCCTTGCAGCGGGCCTCTTTCTACGAGCAGGTTCGCCGTCAGGAGGCGACGGCAGCAGCTTTGCGGGGCCTAACCGAGGGGCGAGAGGCGGAAAGTCGTCGGTTGGCCGCCGATTTGCACGACCAAACCTTGGCAGATCTGGGAGCTTTGTCTCGCCAGATCCAAGAGCTATCCGGCGATCCGACCATTGGCCCAGCCGGACAGGCTCAGTTGCGGGCCATGAGCGCCCAACTGCGAGAGACCATGGCCGAATTGCGCGGGATCGTGGAAGATTTGCAGCCGACGGCCATGCGGGCCTTTAACCTTGGCCCGGCTCTGCGCAGTCTCCTGGAACGGGCCGCCCAACGTTCCCCCCATCCTCTCCTCACCCGTTTCGACAACCAAGCCGATGGCCTGCTCTCCCGTCTCAGCCCCACCTGCCAGAGCAACATTTTCCGCATCGTGCAGGAGGCTCTGAACAACATCGTCAAACACGCAGGGGCACGGCGCATCGATCTCATCATTCAGCCCAAGGCGCAACAGGACGCGGGTTCCTCTACCAACCCTCAGGCTCCCTACACCCACTTGGAGCTGAAGATCATCGACGATGGCTGCGGTATGCCGGCGTCCAAGAGTGGGGTGGATCCCGCCCAGCCGTCTGGCCATGGACACGGGTTGCTCAACATGCGCTACCGAGCCGAGTTGATCGGGGCAAGCATTGCTTGGCGTAATCGCCGCTTTGGCAGTGGCACAGTTGTAGAGCTGCGAGTCCCTCTGCCGCCGAGTCCCCGATCTTGCGGCTAGCCCCCCCTTTTCTGAGGTAGCAGACGCAGCATTTTCAGTCTCAACCTGTTCTATAGTCGTTTAAGCTCAAGGGTTCCCGGTTCTCTAACCTGTCTGGTGGAGGGATCCTCTCACGCCGGCAGGACGGAGTTTTTGCGCTGTCGTTAACACTGCGAGGAGAAGCATCTGTGGCCTATCGTGTGACTTTGATCCCTGGGGATGGCATCGGCCCGGAAGTGGCCAAGGCGATGACCACGGTCTTGGAGGCTACCGGGGTTGGGTTGGAATGGATCCCGGTAGAAGCAGGAGTGGAGGTGATCGAGAAATACGGCACCCCCTTGCCGCCCCAGGTGTTGGAGTCCATTCGGGAAACCAAAGTGGCGATCAAAGGGCCGATTGGCACTCCCGTAGGTACTGGCTTTCGTTCGGTCAACGTAGCCATTCGCAAGGAGCTGGATCTCTACGCCAATCTGCGCCCGGCCAAATCCATGCTCGGTGTCAAAAGCCCTTTTCAAGACATTGACCTAGTGGTGGTGCGGGAAAATACCGAAGATCTCTATGCCGGGATCGAGTTTGAACGGGGCACGCCGGAAGCCATCCAAGCGCGGGAGGAAATGATGCGCCTTTCCGGCAAACCCATCCGCGAGGGATCCGCCATTGGCATCAAGCCCATTTCGGACTTCGGCAGCCGCCGCATTGTCAAATTTGCCTTTGAGTACGCCCGCCAGAATGGCCGCAAGAAGGTGACGGCAGTTCACAAAGCCAACATCATGAAGTTCACCGATGGCTTGTTTTTGCAGGTGGCACGGGAGGTGGCCCAGGAGTACCCCGACATCGAGTTTGAAGATCGCATCGTGGACAACATGTGCATGCAACTGATGCAAAAGCCGCAGCTCTACGATGTGCTGGTGCTCACCAACCTCTATGGGGACATCATTTCCGACTTGTGCGCGGGGATGATCGGCGGGCTGGGGGTGGCGCCGGGGGCCAACATCGGCGACGGCATTGCGGTTTTTGAGGCCATTCACGGCTCTGCTCCCAAATATGCCGGCCAAAACAAAGTCAACCCCTGCGCTCTGATCCTCTCCGGGGCGATGATGCTGCGCTACCTAGGAGAGCGGGAGGCTGCCGCAAGGGTGGAGGCGGCGGTGCAGGCGGTGATCGCCGAGGGCAAGCAGGTCACCTATGACCTGGCCACAGGGGATCCCGTCGGCACTCAGGAGATGGCAGAGGCCATTGCTGCCCGCGTGCAGGAGATGGCTTCGCAGTAGGGTTTGGCGCCAAATGTTTCTGATCCCAGGCTCCCCAAGGGAGGGGGGCTAGAGGACTCAATACCCCAAAACCGGATCCACCACCCCTAGCAAGGGATCCCCGGCCCGGAAGCGCCGCACATTTTCTCGCACCCGCTTAGAGAGGGCTGGGACAATCATGGCATCGGTAAGAGCAGTGTGGGGGGTAATCAGGCAGTTGGGCAAGCTCCAGAGGGGATGCCCATCCGGTAGGGGCTCGGGATCCGTAACATCCAAGGCAGCCCCGCGAATGACCCTCTGCTGCAGGGCGGCCACCAAGTCGGGGGTCACGATGTGTTTTCCTCGCGCCACATTCACCAACCAACACTGGGATCCCATCTGCTCCAACTCAGCTTGGGCGATGATCCCCTCGGTTTCCGGCGTGAGGGCCAAAGCCAGGATCACCACATCTGCCCCTGCCAACACCGTTTGCCGTTCCGCGAGTGTCACCACCCGCGTGGCCCCCGGCAAGGGATCCGCCTTGCGACGCACCACGTCGATGGAGCACTGAAAAGGCTGCAACAGCTTGATCAACTCTTGGGCGATGCCCCCGGCCCCAAAAATGACCACGCGGCTGCCCCAGAGGCTGGTACCGGAGCCCTCCTGCCACGTTTGGGCCAAGGCGCGGATCTTCAAGTCGCGCAAGCCGGCCAAGGTCAAGGCCAAGGCATGTTCTGCCACCGGTTGAGCATAGACTCCCTTGCCACAAGTCCACACATAGGCAGGATGCAAAACCCCTGCCCG
>NZ_JANSHQ010000455.1:0-2065 GCF_047461715.1 Synechococcus sp. R8-2
CCCACGAGCTGCGCACCCCCATGACCAATGTGCGCATGGCCTTGCAAATGCTGCAAATGACCCGCGATAACCCCGAGAAACAGCGGCACTACTTCACCATTGCCCTGAAAGAGTGCAACCGGCAAATCGAGCTCATCAACGACCTGCTGGATATGCGACGGCTGGGAGCCGGGACGTATCTGCTGCAACCAGAGAATATTTTTCTGCCGCGGTATTTACAAGATTTGCTGGACGGGGCTCAGCCTTTGGCCCAAGCCAAACATCAACACCTGCAACTGCACCTGGAGTCAGGGATCCCCTCGCTTTGGGCCGACCCCACCTGCTTGGGGCGCATTCTGCGCGAGCTGCTGCACAACGCCATCAAGTACACGGCCCCCGAGGGATCCATCCACCTGCGGGTTGTCTCAGAAGGGCAGGGGATCCTCTTCGTCTGCAGCAACAGCAGCGAGATCCCAACAGCAGAGCTGCCCCGCATCTTTGAAAAGTTTTACCGGATCCCGCAATCGGATCGCTGGAAGCACGGCGGCACCGGCCTGGGGCTGGCTTTGGTGAAGCAACTGGTGGAGCACATGGGGGGGAATATCTCCGTCAACAGCTCGGATGGATGGACGCATTTCCAAGTTTGGTTGCCCCAAGGTGAGGATCCTGCTCCGCCATTGCCCGGCCCACCCCCAATGTCAGAAGACCTCCCCTTTTGGAAAGAGGCTGGGGGTGAGGGGCATACCTGACCCCTATCCCGGCAAGACTTGTTGCTGCCAGAGGGCCTCCAGTTGCACCGTGTATTCGGAGTTCACGATGGGCACTGCCCCAGCAATGGCCTCTTGAATGGGGATCCCGGCGGCAGCCTCCAGCTGGGCAAAAGCTGTTTGGTAGTCGGCAGACAACCGGCTGACATCAATGAGCGGCAGATCCCCCCAGACCTCCGGCTTGAACTTTTCCAGCTGCCCCTCCGGGCTGGCCAAAACCTCCGCCAAGACCATCGCCCCCCAAGGATTGGCCGCATTAATGGGAATGGCCGTGAACGAGGGATCGATCAAGCTGGTGCCCGGGATCCCATAGGGGGTGGTGCTGGGAGGAAATTGGCCGTTGCCCTTGCGTAAGATCACCTGATCGATAAAGGTGGGGATGAGCCACACTTCGCCGTTGGCAAAAAGCTCCGCCAGGCGGGCAAAGGTGGGCGGGTAGGTTTGGCCCTGTCTCCACAGGAAGGGATCCAGCTTTCTCAGGTATTCCACCAGGGCAGGGGATTGTCGCGCCCAGAGATCGGCATCGAAGTCCGGCCCGCTGTACTGAGCATAGCCCCCGGTCACACCATAGAAGGCGCTCAACAAAAAGCGGCTGCCATGAAAATCCGGCGGGGCCACGTAGGTAAATCGCCCTGGGTTGGCCTCTGCCCAAGCCAACAGTTCGGCGTAGCTCTGGGGGGGATTGGGTACCCGTTCGGCATCATAGGCCATCAAAAAGTAGTTGCCGGTGTAGGGTGCAGAATAGCCCTCAGTGGGCAGGCCAAAATCCGTTGCAATATCGGCGGGATCGTAGAAGGGCAAGCTGGGCAATTTCTCAGCAAAAGGGCCGAAGAGCAAATTCCCCTGCTTGAGGGTGCGGAAGTTGTTGCCATTGATCCAGATGAGATCGATGCTGCCGCCGCTGCGCAGACCGGCCTGCACCTCCCCAATCACCTTGTTGACTGCTTCAACAGTATCCGTGAGCGGGATCCGGTTCAAGCGAATGCCATAACGCTCCTGCAACTGGCTTTTCACCCAGCCATCCACGAAGCCATTGATGGCCTCACTGCCGCTCCACATGGCCCAGTTGACAGAGCTGCCTCGCGCCCGCTCCAGAATATCCGCCCAGCTCAAGGATCCCAGATCTACCGTGCTCTGGGGGGCATTCTGGGCCAACGGAGAGCCTTGACTCAACACCCAAGCCCCCAGGGATCCCAGGCCGGCCAACACCTGCCGTCGCTTCCAGAAAACGCTTTTGGGTTGCATAGCCTTGCCACCATCCCCATCAAACTTTCAGGTTTCAGATTCAACTTAAACTCTCCCCTCCTCCTTTGGGAAAA
>NZ_JANSHQ010000456.1:0-2280 GCF_047461715.1 Synechococcus sp. R8-2
TAGTTGATGGGTTAGAGGATCTAATTTGGGTGGGAGCGGTCGTTCCCCCTTGTCCAGATCCTGGAGAGCCAACCCTAAAGCTAAGCTAGTAGAGCTTCTGGGGAACTTGAGAGAAGGGTTTGTTGGCCGCTTGTCAGTTCAGCCTCACCTGATATGAAAGCTCAGCTTCCGGTGACGATTTTGACAGGTTTTTTGGGCAGTGGCAAAACCACGCTGCTCAAGCGCATCTTGGAAGAGGAGCATGGGTTGCGCATTGGGGTTATCCTCAACGAGTTTGGCGAGATTTCCATCGATGGCGAGTTGGTCAACATGCCCGAGGGGGGGCTGATGCAGCTCAACAATGGTTGCCTCTGCTGCACGGTGCGAGAGGATTTTGAACGGGCGGCCCGCCAGCTGCTCCAGCATGCCCAGGCGTTGGACTATCTGGTGGTGGAAACCAGCGGCGTGGCGGATCCCAGGCAGGTGACCGAGCTATTTGTGCAGAGGGTCTTTCATGAGGAGTTGCGCCTGGATGGCGTGGTGACCTTGGTTGACGGTGCCGAATACTGGCGCAATTTCCAGCGCTCGCAAACCGCCGCCCACCAGATCGGCAGCGCTGACATTTTGTTGCTCAATAAGGTGGATTTGATCGACGAAGCCGAACGAGAGCGGATCCTTCTGGATCTGCGCCGCTACAACCCCGCTGCCCCTTGCCTGCTCACCACCCATGCCCAGGTGCCTCTGGCCCGCATCTTGGATGTGCATGCCTTCCGCCCAGAATTGTGGGATCCCAGGCTCCCCAATGCAGAGACTGAGGCCCACCATAGCCATCACCTCGAGGAAGACGGGATCCAATCGGTGAGCTTTCAACTGCAGCAGCCGCTGGATTTGGCGGCTTTTCGCGATTGGCTACAAGACATGCCCGAGACCCTTTTTCGCGCCAAGGGGGTGCTGTGGGTTGTGGATGAGCCGCAGCGGGTTATCTTTCATCAGGTGGGCCAGCGGCAAACCCTTTTTCTGGAACGGGACTGGGATCCCGATGAGCCCCGCTTGTCCAAAATTGTGTTGATTGGCAAAGGGCTGGAGCCGGAACAGCTGGCTGCCGGCCTCAGCCGGGTGTGCGGGGCAACCGCCGCTGGCTAAGGATCCTCTTCAGTTTTTTCGGTTTTTGGATTGGGTGACCTGGGATGGCTCGCAGCAAACTTTCAGAGCAAGAACAACAGCAAATTGTTAGCGCCTACCGCGGCTCGGCAGCGACCGCCGTCGAATTGGCGGAGCAATTTCAGGTGAGCATCACCACCATCACCCGCGTGTTGAAGGAAAATATCGCTGCCGATGAGTATCAGCGGTTGATCCATCTCAAACGCTCGGCTGCCCGCCGCAAAGACATGGGGGAAAAAGCTGTTGTTGGCGGGATCCCAGCCTTGGAGCAGCAGATCTTGCCGCTGGAACCGGAGTTGCTTTCTCCATCTCCCTTGCCGGAGCCCCCCGCAGAGCCGAACGCAAACGAGGAAGGCGAGGATAACACTGCTGGGACGGAGTCTCTGCCAGAACTGCCCCCAGAAGAACTGCAGTTGGCGGCTGAGCTTCGGGAAGATGTGGAGGATGTCGGGGAAGAGGATGAGGAAGAGACCGAAGAAGACCGTGACCTCGAAGACGAGGATGAGGACGACCCTGACTATCTCCTAGAAGATGAAGATGGGCCAGAAGAGGATCCCCTCACCGATCCCAGCTATCGAATTCAGGTGTTGCCCCTGGAAGAGCTCACCCTGCCGGAAACCTGCTACGTCGTTGTTGACCGCTACCAAGAACTGACCACCCGCCCCCTTAAGGAATTCTTTGGCTCGGGATCCCTGCCCATCGAAGGGATGGATAACGCCAATACGCTGCCCATTTTCGACAACCACAAGGTGGCCCGTCGCTTTTCCGAAATGAGCCGTCGGGGCAGCAACACCTACCCACCCTACCGGGTAATCCAGTTTCCCGGCTACATTCTGGAGATTGTGCGCACCCAACTGCAAAAGAAAGGCATCACCCATCTGCTCATGGATGGGCAGATCTACAGTCTTTGACAGGATCCTCAAGCTCAGAAGTGGGGGACTCCTGTTACTGGCGCAGGTTGGCAACACTACGTGAACGCCAGCCGCACTTCCTGTTTTAGCCTACCTCGCCACAGCAGCAGTACCCGTCTCTTCGGACATTTGGACTGCCCCCGCCCCCACGGGCTTATGGATCGCTCCTCAGCTCCCCACTCACACTGATGGAACCAAAGGCTCATGCCGTGACATACTCCCGCACTCA
>NZ_JANSHQ010000457.1:0-7464 GCF_047461715.1 Synechococcus sp. R8-2
TAGCTGCAGAAACACATGTTAGCCCGCACAGCATCTCAATCCAAATCTAACTCCAGTTTCAGCACCTCACGATAGAGCAAAAGTAATGCTGAAAGTGCCTGATTTTGGGTAGAAGCCGCCACCTTCTCCTCCACCACCAAAAATGTCAAAAACTGATTGATCTCATCAGCCCCCATCTCTTGTGGATGGCGTATGTTGTGAAAAAAGATGTACCGCTTAATCCATTGCACATAAGTCTTCTCTGTCTTGTAAGAATAGTGCTTGACCCTAATGGCGTCTCTCACACGATCGAGTAACTTGCGTGGCGGCGGCTCGCCAGTATTAGCAGAACTTATGATGACTTTAGGTTTAAGGATGGGCTTAGGAATGTTACCTTGCATGCTTCTTAATATTCAGGTAGGCTAACTATTATGCTTAGAGCAAATCAACATATAAATCCAAACTAATAAATATCTGGAAAATTTCTTAAAAAAGTGTAAAGTAGTTATGATAGACAGGGATTATCTTTATAGTATACAGTTAGCCCGCCCACCGCTATCTTGGCGCTATAGCTATGGAGGTGCTCTAATGTCCATCGTAACAGTATTAGGTCTGACAGAGGATGCTCTAGTCGGAACAACTTCTTCCTCGGAATATTCATCCGAAGGAGGAACTCCTACATTTGACCGAATTCCATTTCGCGTCAAAGCAGGCCGTCGTCCTAATCTCAATACTTTCGTAATAGCCCTCCGTCAAGGTGACGACAGAAGAGCGCACTATGGCCGGATAATTGCCGGTAGCGAACTGAACTTACGTGCCAGGCCCGGAGGCATGCAGAAGGACGATGCCTATGGTATGCAACGCACAGATATTCGTTCATCGGAGCTTTCCCCCGATCTTGTTCGAGTAATGGAAATCGAACTTCTCGGAGAGATCTGCGTCAAGGACGAAAACTCTCTGGAGATTGCCGAGCCAAGCCAACTTCCTCATACAGGACAACCGGTGTATGAACTGCCTGCTACAATCATCCCAAAACTTCTGAACATTCCCGAAAAAGATGATGATGCAAACGATAAGCCGACCAGTACTTCAGGGCTTTATCTGGGGAAAATTGAATCGGGTGGGTACAGCGTACCGTTCTTTTTACCCAACACTGCGATAGCCCGTCACGTAGCCGTGTTGGGGAAAACCGGCGTCGGAAAGAGCTATGCCGTTGGCGTGTTGATGGAAGAACTCTACGAGAAACGAATCCCGATACTCTCATTTGATGTATTAGGTGATAATGAACAAACTGCGAAAGATTTAAAGGGTGTACACATTCAAGCCGGTACCGACCAATTCAGAGTGCCGTATTCTATCATCGGGATAGAGGAGTTCCTGCCTTTCATTCCGGGTCTAACCGAGAGACACCGTGAGGTGATTGGCGAAGCCTATATGAAAGTCTTTTATGAAGCCTGGGAACAATTAGACGGCGGGAGAGTTCCCGACCTTCAGTGGGAGGCGCTATACGAAGAAATGAGGGAAGTGGGGCCTAACATAACAGACCAAGCAACAGTCAACCGAGCTATCACCCGAGTCCAATCTGTTGCGCGCCGCACGGCTCTATTAACTGCTGGCGAAGTAGAATGGGCAAAGTATCTTACCGAAATGCCGTTTGTAAATATATACGTTGGGGCATTGGGACAAGAGCAACGGAATCTGGTAGTCGGTGCAACGGCAAGAATCCTACAAAGGCTACGACGACGGAATCACATACCGCCTTTTGTTTTGGTCATTGATGAGGCCCATTTATTCTTACCTGGAGGAATCGATCCACCACCATCAACTCGAGTCTTGAGGGAGATGATCCGTACTGCCCGCCACGACTCGGTAGGGGTTGTATTGTTGAGTCAAAGCCCATCTTCAATGGATCGCCAAATTCTGCTTACCTGCAATACCCGTATGCTCTTTGCGTTGGACCCCGAAGACTTGCGGGTGGTTGCAGGGCAAATCGGAGATCTACCGGAGGAGACGATAAAGCGCATCCCCAGGATGCCCCGCGGCACGGCAGTATTCACATCCGGCATGGACATCATGCGCCATGCCGTCATCGTCAAAATACGCGAGAGAACCTTCACCACCCACGTTGCCGAAACTCCCGATTTACGTGAGGCTGTTGAAAAATGGCGCAAAGACCATCAGACACACCAGAACAGCAACAAATAGCCGAAGCGATTCTTGATGTGCTGCACAAGGTAGCCGGCGATGTAGTAGGCTTATCCGTTCGTGAGCTACGACTTCAATTGCGCGCTCGGAAACCGGACGTTACGGATCACCTGATACGGAGCGTCTTGGGTCAATTGTTGGACGAAGGCAAGGTAGAGAAGCGACCTTCGCCGGAACGGAGGGGAAGCTTTTGCTTTAATCTGCCCGGTCAGGGTGTTTCTCAAATGTCCCTGTTTGACCTACAAGTCAGCCGTGATGAAATCGAGCGAGAAGAACGAGACGGACTGGATCTCTGGCAGAGTGATGAGGACGAGCGTGAACGTATGACCGTTTCGGTCATGGAAGGAATCGCCCGTGGCCATGCTCTCGAGGAAAATTATGCCAGGTTGGTTCATGATATTGCTCCTGTTATTGCCGACGAAAACCCCGTTGACCTTGTTTTAGAGATTGCCGATTGGGTAGTTAATGACTTGAACGGTTTGGCGGAAAACATAAGGGCAGCGGGGGTCGGGGCACAAAGCGAAATCCAACGGTTAACTAGGGAACTCGGGTTTAGGCGATCAAAAGCGGAAAGTTTCTTTCAACGACTTTGGAGGTTGGATCGCTCGATAGAAGATGTAAGGGGTATTCTCGATATTCCAACAGTGCAGCAAGTGCTCAGCGGTAGTAGAATAAAGTTTGATAAAGAGGCAGCCAAACGCCATCTTCAGGAAAGGATTGTCGGAAACAAGGTTATAGAGATCATAACAGCACCCGAAAACCATCATAAGGCGGCGGTCGGGACGGACGCCTCGGTAGGTGATGTGATGGTAGAACATGCACGTGGAAGTTTTATACCGCCAACACCGGCGACCCTCTTTGTTTCTGCTGGCGCAATGCGAGTGCTTGACCGGGAGAATGCGCTTAGCTACTGGGACTACGATCTGGATCCACGCGAACTCCGGCGATACAGAGACTTAGATGCAGCCGTAGAAGGACTGCTGATCTCGCCGCATCTCCGCCGAGAAGTCATCACGGATTTCCGTCATTTGCGTTCTGCCGCTATGGAATTGCGCCAATATGCAGAAGAGCTACGAATTGTTCTACAGCAATCCAAATGGCACCCCATTAGCGGAGTGCCTGAAATCCAACATCCACCGGTCATCACATTACTGATCCGTGATGGTCGTATTTTTCCGCTGGTGCATCGTTTGGATGACTATGACGGGGCCAGTGCACCCGACGATATTTTATACGGAGAAGTTGTCCGCCGGGAAATCCGCACGTTCCAGCAAGTTTTTCACAATACGGCCGGTAACGGATGTTTAGGCGCAATTTATGCGGGTGCGGTAAAATCACCCGAATATTCTTGGCTGGCCATGATCACTTTCTGGTATCTGCATGTTAGGCAGCGACATCAAGAACTTGCCGATGCTTTCTACCGCCCGCCGTTGAACGATCAAGCCGTGACGCACTTGTTGTTCTGGGGACTGGCGAAGTCAAAACAGGAGCAGGTTTTCAACCACGAACGGAACACGTTTGTCACGTTCTGTGCTCTTAGACGATTCTCCGACATAGCCTTTTTCCCTCATCCCCTGCCCATTACTGACGATAGGGGCAAGGTTATCCGAACGGTTCAAGAAAACAGAATAGAAGATTGGACTGATTACATTTGGCAACATATCAGCGAAGCGAATCAGAGGTACTACCAGCATAAGCGAGGTATCCCGGCGTTGACTACGATTGACGAATACAAACCCTTCCTTGACCTTTGTCATCGCGCCGGAGTTGCAATGTTTTATGCCGCTCCTACTCGGATGTATAGGTCTACGCTGAACGATCGAGCACACTTTTTTACTCCTCGTTGGGAAATAGCGGTTGACCTGCAGATGCAGGACAGGAGATCGGAGATCGACCGTCGTATTGCAGCATTTATGTCTTGGTTGGTAGAGCAAGGTGGACTGGTACCCGATGAGTCCCATGCCGTCGGAGGATTTGATGAAGCAGCCGAAGGTTTGCCGCTGTTTGTCCCCAACGTTGTGATGGAGGCCCACAGAGCGGTTGGATACGGCCGCGAGCGACATGCGACTGATGTACAGGATGAACTCCAAAGGCTGGTGGCAGATATTCGCGCCGGACGATTGGGTTTCATAACGCCATGATTGGAGAAAAATTCTCTTATCTCTCGAAAGCCAGTGCCGAATTATCCAGGCACAGAATTGCGGAAACAGAGTTACCTTGGCGGAAATATCGAACACCCTATCGGATATTTCTGGCCGAAATGCTACTCGTCCGTACCCGCACCGATGTTGTGGCCGACCATTTCGAAAGAATTGCCTCAAGGTATCCGACAATCGAAGCACTTGCCTTTGCCGATGAAACCGAATTGAGAGAAATGTTACGCCCCTTAGGATTATCCAAGCGTGTTCCTTATCTGATAAAAGCTGCGCGCTATATTTGTGAGAATCACAATGGGGAGATACCGACCGATGTTGAAAGCTTGCTTAAAGTCCCGGGAATAGGGGCATATACTGCTGCTGCTATCCTAACATTTGCTTATGGTCAAGGGTTGGTTCCTGCCGATGTAAACATTCTACGTTTTGTTTCTCGATTCACTGGTCTTGAAATGGGGCATGCGACCAAAGGCTCTCAAGAGCTTCGGGGTCTCTTACCGCTTTTGTCAGAGGCAAACGTCGGTTTATCTGCTGAAAACCTTTTGGATTTTACAAGACTGATTTGTAAGGCTCGAAAACCCAGGTGCAATGTTTGTCCCCTATCTGAGCACTGCTCGTATTTCAAAAACACGCTTTTGGAGTAGAGAGCACATGATGCGGGATCGTGCACCGACAATGATAGATTTGTTTTCCGGCTGTGGTGGAGTAACCGCCGGATTCAAAGCCAGAGGGTTTAAGGTGTTGGCAGCGGTAGAGTCTGACCCTGTTATTGCCCGAACGTACCGCTTAAATCATCCTGAAGTCGTTTTATACGAGGAAGACATCAGAAATGTATCACCCGACGAGATGATGAGGGATTGTAAATTAGAGAGCGGTCAACTTACCGTGTTGGGTGTATGTGCTCCATGCCAGCCTTTTAGCAAGCACAACCGCTTCAGAAACGGTGATGAAAGGGCTTCCCTGGTTCTGGAAGCCGTCCGCTTTGTCGAGAAGTTACGTCCCCGGTTTCTATTCGTAGAGAACGTGCCGGGACTTGGACAGAATCCGGGTATTCTGGATAAATTGGTCGGCAATTTGAAGAAATTGGGCTACAAGATGTCTGCTCCGGCCATCATAGATGCCGTGAATTACGGTGCGCCACAATTCCGGAAACGCTTTATTTTACTGGGCACCGTCCTCGACATAGAACTAAGGATTCCGGAGCCTACACATGCTTCGCCTGAAGAAGCAGCACGGTTAGGGAGAAAGAAATGGCTTACGGTAAAAGATGCTTTTGTCGGCCTTCAAGACCTGAATTCGGGGGAAGTGAGCGAAACCGACCCTTTGCATAAGGCAAGAAAGCATACGCCTTTGAGCCTGGAACGATTGAGGCACATACCGCATAACGGAGGCAGCAGAGATAGCTTGCCGATTGAGTTACGGTTAGTCTGTCATAGAAACGGTAGAAATGTCGGATATCATGATGTTTACGGGAGAATGGATTTCGACAGACCTTCTAATACCCTGACTACCGGATGTACCAATTTTACCAAAGGAAGATTTGCTCATCCCACATCCGATCGTGCAATAACTCCCAGAGAGGCAGCCCGTTTGCAAACATTCCCGGATTCTTACCGATTTTACGGCAGCTATGAACAAATCTCGGCTCAGATAGGCAATGCCGTTCCGGTCAAGCTGGCAGAGGTATTTGCACACTACTTCTCCAAACTGCTGGAGCGACAAGGAAATGGGGCGGGCTAACATCTCGCTCCAGCCGACAGCGCTCCGCTCGGTCGCTTCGCTCCCTCGCTCCGCGCTGCGGCTGAGCTCGGTGCCGTTAGATGGCTGATCGATGCGGTTCATAATGAGAAGTCTGCCGATGAAGAGATGTATAGCTCTCAGGGTTATGGCCTCGGCGCTGCTCGTCTTGCCACTGACATCTGTACCGACTCACGCTCAGGGAGGGCGCGCTGATATTGAGATCGATTTCGGCGCGTGTACTCCTGAGCGGCGGTTGGTCTTCTTCGCCTTCGGCTCTACGACCATCGAAGTGGCGGGTAAGGCGGGGGGGAGATGCGTAATGAGGTACGGGACCGAAATCGAGAATCCGATTTGGGATGGGTTCCTTGATAAGACATGCAGGGTGCCACTGCAAGCAGGGAGGCTAAGGTTCACGGTGAGGGATGACGGGGTTGATTTCTCCCCCCTCAAGTCACACTGTGTTCCCACCCCACGTGTAAAGAAGAAGAATTGAGCGATGTCCTGCGGCGCAAAGGATTTGAAAGGTATATAACCGAGGAAGAACGGATGGAGTTCTTGAGCACTTTTGTTAGAGATGGCGTCTTGGTGGAGATTGTAGAGCGCGTGGCGACGTGTCGTGATCCCAAAGACGACAAGTTTCTTGAACTGGCTGTTAATGGCAAGGCAAGATGTGCGTGCCGTTAGATGTACCCAGAGACAAGATGATGAGCAAGCTCAAATGCCCTCATTGCGGGAACCCAGGGATCCCTGTCCTCTGCAAGGTGTGCCTCCGCTCAACTGTGCCTGCGACCTGCAAAGCGTTATGAATCTTTGTTTGAGTCGTAATTGAGAGGAAATAGGTGAGCTATAATTCCTAATGGACTTTTCTTTTCATTGCAGGTTGGGTAATGCAAAAACAGGAAGTCCTTACATTACTGGCAAATCACCAGAACACTCTGAAGGACTTTGGCGTAAAGTCTCTAATGCTCTTTGGTTCAGTAGCAAGGGATGAAGCGCAAACAGACAGTGATATCGATCTGCTAGTAGAGTTTGACCGTCCAGTTGGATTGTTCACTTTTGTACGCTTGAAACGATATCTAGAGGAAATTTTAGAGAGTCCGGTTGATCTAGGTACGCCTGACTCCCTCAAGCCCTATCTGCAAGAATCCGTTCTCCGGGAGGTGGTTCGTGCCTTCTAGAGATTGGCAGAACAGAGTAAGAGACGTGCTAGCTGCGATTGAAGAGATCCGAGAGTTTATAAAAGACATCACGTTCGATGAATTTCAAGTCGATCGAAAGACAGTTGGGGCAGTTTTGTATAATCTTGCAATTATTGGTGAAGCAGTTCGCGGCATTCCACCAGAGGTGGAGGCTTCGCATCCTGAAATTCCATGGGACGAAATGCGGG
>NZ_JANSHQ010000458.1:0-4670 GCF_047461715.1 Synechococcus sp. R8-2
CAGCGTAAATGTATCAGGAAGTTGACAGTCCCCCAATCCACGAAGTCGGCTACCATCCCCGAGCCCAGCAGAAGGCAGGCCAGTACACCGCTGGGGCTGTGACGCAAGCCGTAGGCCATGGCCAAACCGCCCATCCCCCAGGCCCAAAACAGGCCTGCCGCGGATCCGCCAAGCTGAACCCACTGCGCCATCAGGCCAATACAGGCTCCCAGGGTCAGTTCACCGGCTATCAGCAGGGCGCTGCCCAGCCGTCGGGATCCCTGCTGCCAAACCTGGAAGCCAGCCACCTGCAGCCCTACCATGAGGGCCAAGCACCCCCAGGCTCTTGCCCAGCGGGGAATGGCAGCCCAGTTGGCCGCCACAAAGGAGATCACCCCTAGGCCCACCAGAACTGCGCCAAACAGCAGCAGCACCAGGGCAAATCGCCCGCCGGCTGAGCGTTGCAAACTCTCCAGTTGGTAATACTCCCGCAGGCGATCCCGTTGGGCAGGTTCAATCAACCCCTGCTCCACCCAGGCATCCAGCAGGTCGGCCAGTTGGCGGCGGAAACGCTCGCCGGGGTAGGGGGGGCGGGGAGAGGTCATGGCGGGATCCCGACAAGCGAAAGGAGGCTCGGGCGTTAAGGGAGTGGGATCGCTGAGGCGATTATAGTCCCTCACCCCTGGCTCCTCTCCCTCTAGGAGAGAAGGAATTGGGATCCCACTGCCTGAAGCACCCGCTGCAACACCTCTTGATAGCCAGCTACTGGATCCCCCAGATCAAAGCGAAAGAGATCCTTGTCCAGCACTCGCGGCTCGGATCCCTCCAGATCCCAAAGACGGCAGGTATCGGGGCTAATCTCGTCGGCTAGCAGGATCTCTCCCTTCTCGTCCAGGCCAAACTCCAGCTTAAAGTCCACCAACTCTAGGCGGCAGCTTCGCCAGAAAGCCTGCAGATGGTTGTTGATGGCCAAAGCTAGGGATCCGAGGCGCTCCACCTGCTCCGGCGTGGCCAACTGCAATAGGCGGATGTGGTCGGGGGTTACCAAGGGATCCCCCAAGGCATCGTTTTTGTAATAGAACTCCACCAGCGGCGGCTCGATGGGAAGGCCCTGCTCCAGGCCCAGCCGTCGGCAGAGGCTACCCGCTGTGCGGTTGCGCACCACCACTTCCAAAGGCAGGATGTGCAAGGCTCGCACCTGCATCTCGGTGGGGCCGGTTTGGGCCAAGAAATGGTTGGGGATCCCTTGCTGCGCCAGGTAGGCAAACACATGGCTGGAGACGGTGCAATTCACCTCTCCCTTGCCGGCGATGGATCCCCGCTTTTGGGCGTTGAAGGCCGTGGCGTCGTCTTTGTATTGGCAAAGATAAACCCTGGGATCGGCAGTGCGGTAGATGCGCTTGGCCTTGCCCTCGTAGAGCAGCTCTTGGGGGGAGAATGGCATACGCTAACCCCTAGTATCCGGCCAGCCGTCCGCGGATCCCTTGCCAGAAGGTGATGGCCAAGATGCGCAGATCCAGCCACAGCGACCAGTTTTGCACATAGTAGAGATCATACTGGGTGCGGCGGGCAATGCTGGTATCTCCCCGCAGGCCGTGGATCTGGGCCCAGCCGGTGAGGCCACTTTTTACCAAATGCCGATCCGGATACTTGGGGATCTCCTGGCTAAACTGCTCGACAAAGTAGGGCCGCTCTGGGCGGGGGCCCACTAGGCTCATTTCCCCTTTCAGGACGTTCCACAGTTGGGGCAGCTCGTCCAGGTTGGTGCGGCGCAAAAAGGCTCCTATCTTGGTTCGGCGCGGATCCCCAGGGCGCGTCCAGCCGGGCCGGTCGGATCCCTCGGCATCCACCCGCATGGTGCGAAACTTGGCAATCCAAAAGCGGCGGCCATCCAAGCTCACCCGCTCCTGCCAGTACAAGATGGGGCCAGGGCTAGTGCAGGCTACCAGCAGGGCAATAATCAAAAACAGAGGGCTAAGCAAGATCAGGCCCAGAGAAGCTCCTAGGATGTCTACAGCTCGCTTGAGGAACCGGTTGTGGGCGTAGCGCAAAGGGGGCTGACGCAGAGTTAGCAGCGGGATCCCGTCGAGAGACTGCAGGCTGAAGTTCACCGTTAAAAAACTTAAGATATCCGGCACCAAGCGCACCTGCACCGACAATGTTTGCAAACTGAGCAACAGAGGAGCAGTTGCCAGCTCCGGTTGCCCAAACCACACCTCCTGCACTTCTGGGTGGGCTTGCAGATAGGCAATCAAATGGACCAGATCCAGACGCTCAAGAGCCGACCAGGAAGGCTCAAGCTGACTGCACAAGCAGGAGAGGGTTCCTCGGGATGAGCCGGACAGAGTCCTGTCGGCAGACTCAACCCCGCCAGAGGTAGGGCGGGCGGTGTTTAGTACTGGATATGAATCTTGACAGGGATCCCCATTTTGAGATGGGGGATCTTCCTCAAAAGAGCCTTGCTCTACGCCTGCCCAGGCGACTACCTGGAAGCCCAACTGCGGGGATCGCTGCAATCGCTCCAACACTTCCGCCAACACCGACCAGGATCCCACCCAGATGACCTGCCGCCGACCGTAGCCCCTAGAGCACAACCAGCCCATGCCCAGCCGCAACCCCACCCGTACCAAAGTCAAACTCAGCAGAGCCAACAAGCCGGCGTAGCCCACCACCAGCCGCGACAAAGAGACCGAGCGAACGAAAAAGGCCCCTGCCAGCACCAAACCAAACGTCAATCCCAACCCCACCAGCAAACTGGCCCATTCTTCAAAGCGAGACAAGCGCTTCGACTCACCGTATCCGCCTAAGCCCGCCTGAATGCCCCAATAACTGAGGGCGGTCAACAATCCCAAGGCCGCGTAGACATCCCAAGGCAAGAGCTGATGAGGACGCAAGCTGCGCAGCCAGTAGCCCGCCCCAAAGGCCAACCAAATACAAAGGCCATCGCCAAAACAGGCCAAGGGCACCCACAAACGATGCAGATCCAGACGAGTTTTATAGCCGCGTTCGGCCAAGGGTTATCTCCTTCGGCATCAAGACTGTTGACAATCTTACAGAAAAGATTGTGCATCTGAGGCTATTGGACAAGATCAGTGTTGACCAAAACTTGAATGGGTAGCCCTCACCAGATAATTCTATTGACGGCCCTTCCCAGCTTCAAAGGACTTCATGCTGCTGACACAAAATAAGTTCTTTAAGTAATTGGGATCCTCATCATGCAAGAGATAAAAATCCCTGTTGAGTGGGTTAAGTACCGTCGGAAAAGGCTGTTGTAGAAACTACCAGAATTGCAGACATTGGATGTCGAAACATGAGAGTTTAAGCAATGATCAAAGTGCAGTCTGAGAACAGCAATGGTGACAGGATACTACGATTTCGTTGCCGGGCCGGCTACTGCCAGCAGAGATACACCAAAGGGCAGAGAAAACTTAGGTATCAGATAGGCTTCTGCAGCAAAAATACCCGTCAGCAGTCGATTGAGCCAAAGCGGCGGCATTTTCAGATCTTGGCTTTCCCTCAGGCGAAGCACTTTCTGCATTATGCGGATCCCTGAAATGATTGGGAAAAGAAAACTGTTGAAGAAAACAAGGGTATAAACTTCTAGACCTGAGCTTTTAAGCAACGACAAAAGTTGCCCGCGGGTATATCGTCTCTTGTGATGATTAAGCTCATCATGTAAACTCCACAGCCACGGATAAGCCGGAACAGTTACAACTAAGTAGCCAGATGGGGTTAACCTTTGACTGAGGGCTAGGAGAGCTTCTTTGTCATTCTCCAGATGCTCCAGCACATCCAGCAAAGCAATCAAATCAAATCGTTGAGAACCAAAGGGGATCCGGTTTGGCAACTCCCCCTCTGCCACGATCCCAATACCGCGAGCTTGGGCCAGCGGCAGTGCAATTTCACTCTTTTCCATAGCCCAAACTTTGCCAAATCTGGACAACATCTCCAGGTTGCCGCCGCTACCACAGCCAGCTTCCAAAATATAAGCAGAGGGGGGAAGCGACAGGGATCCAATAACCCGACTCAGAATGTGACGGCGACCCAAAAACCACCAATGCCGGTCTTCTAAGCCTGCCATTTGCTCATAAGCTTCGGGATCCATACCCGTAACCCAACAAAAGATCAAAAACAGGATTAGCCGCAGAAGGGGTTAGCAGAGCATATCTATCTAAACTAAGTTTAGGGGGATAATCGAGCCTTTCCCCAGCGATGCTTACGATACCAGGCCGCCACGTGGGGACACCACGCTTCAAAGTGGGGCCAAATCAGTTCACACAGATGTTGAATTTCTCGTTGAGCATCTTCTTTGGCTCGTAGATCCAAAAAATGCATTAGACTACGGCAATTGAAAGAGACCACGAAGTGTTGTCGGATCCCGTAGCCAATGATGTTACGGGCATCTTCATAGGGCAATCCGCACTCTTCTACCAGGCGATAATAAGCAATGGCCTGGCTGCGATATTGCGCAAGAATGATATCCAAAGCTTCGGGGGAGATGGGCCTAAAGCCTTGGCGGGTTTTGGCCTTGCCCTCTTTGACGCTGGCAGGAACGTAAAACAAAGTTTCCAGCTCTTGCAAAGACAAGGAGGACTCCGTCCCGCCACTGTGCTCCGCATTGCTGACGCAACCGTAGCCGGTCTCGCCAACAGGAGCAGCAGTCTCGGTTGTGCTCCGCACCGCTGACGCGA
>NZ_JANSHQ010000459.1:0-5006 GCF_047461715.1 Synechococcus sp. R8-2
TCTCTAGGATACAAATCTCCCCCTCTGTTCTGAACAAGCCTTCTCTCAATCGCTCAGGCAAAACCAATCCATCACCATCAACCAACTGGCGCAAGAGGCCCAGGGATCCCTAAACGAACAATTGGCTGCGCTGCTCGACCCGTAAAGTTGGCCCCAAGGCATTGAGAAGAGAGACGCCGTAGCTGCGGACGATAATGCGGCTATCCAAAATAGCCACCCATCGAGTGGGGGAGCTGGGGTCTTCTCCCGAATCAGAGCTTTGCCGTAGAGGCGCAACAGCCCGTTGCAACTGGGCAGCGGCCACCGGCAAAAGGTACTGACGGAACCAGTCCTGCTGGGTGCGTTGCAGATATTGCACCCGTCCGGCCACCCTTGGGTCTTCCACAGAAGGGAAGGGCAAAGTGGCGATCACCATCAGTTCCGGGCGAGGCAAGCCGGCCTTGTGGTGCAGCCAGTAGGGCCAGTCGCAGACCAAAATGCCCTTTTCGCCCGGAAAAGGGCTGTTTACCCGCACCCGCGAGCCGAATTCGGCAGCCAAAGCCGCCCCCACCTGTGCCTGCAGAGGTTGATCCGACACCAACACCACCACAAAGCCTTGCGCTTGAGGGATCAAGTTTTTCAGCTCTTGCAGCAGGTGATCCCGAAATAGAGGGCTGTTGGGCAAGGGCAGGCGCGGCAAGTAAAGGGAAAGCTCCGCCCCGCCGGAACGGGGCCAACCCTCGCCTGAGGCAAACCGCAACGGCGTCAGATCCGGCAAGCCCAACCGTCGCCGGTAGGTTTCCGCCTGGCGATCCAGATCCAGCGCTTCCCCAATAATCACCACCGGCTGTGTGGCCCAAATGGGGGCCAACCAATCCTGCAGAGCCGCCGGGCTGTGGTGAAGGGTGAGGCGACCGGTTTCTCGGTCGGTTTCGGCCCACCAAATCCATTTGGAGACGGGATCCCGCTCAGAGCTAAGTCTTCGGCGGATCTGATCCCAGGGATCCGGCAGCCAGCCGGGGTAGCCTGTCACCAAAGACAGCACAGCATCCAGGTGAACCTGTTCATCCGCATGAAGCAGACAGCGGGAAAGAGGCCGCCGCAAAAGCTGCAGGGACAAATTGACCTGAACCTGGGAGAGCTGCTCCGCCTCGGCAGGGAAGATTTGCCGGAGCTGTTGCCAATGGCTGGCTTCCAGGGTCACCGTTAGCGCCTGGTAGGCCCAATCTTCCAGGTCTTCGGCTCCATCCAGGATCAAAGGGATCCCTGTCGGCACTTGCGAGGATCCCTTTCTCAAGCGAGCTTGCAGCCAATCCAGGGGATCCACCAACAGCAACCCCTGGAAATCGGGATCCGGCCAACGGTCTTTTTGCAGGACGGGCTTATGCAACTGCAGGGTGTGCTGTAGCCAGGGGATCTCTTCCCCCAAAATTTGCGCCTGCACAGGAGCTGTAGCGCAGAGCAAGGTGGGGTTGGGCCACATCAGGGCCGGCAGCAGATAACTGAGGCGGTGCTGACCCCCAGCAGGCACCTGGATCAAGGTGCTGCGACCCAACCGCAACCCTCGCGCCACCATGCGAGCCATCGTCAACTGGTGGGGCCACAGGGCTTCGGGAGACTGCCGCAAAAGCTGCCGCAACTGTTGGTGGACTTCAACCTCGATCACGGTTCAGTACGCCGGGGATCTGCCACAGACGGTAGGGTGAACTAGCCTATTCTAGGGTAGAGAAGAAAACCAAAGCCCATCTCTGGGGTGAGCGATGTCTCTTCTAGCTGCTGTTTCCACGGAGGGCCAACCCGTTGCACAGACGGGATCCCTGCTTCTAGACCGCTCCAGGTGGGGCCGTTTGCGCATGAAGGGATCCCCAGGCTTGGACTATCTGCACAACCGAAGCACCCAAAATCTGAAGGCCCTCAAGCCAGGGCAGGGGGCCGACACGGTTTTCGTGACCCCCACCGCCGGCATCCTGGATCTGGCCACGGTGTACGTGGGAGAAGAAGACTGCTGGATCTGGACTTCGCCCCAGCGGCGCAGCCTGCTGATGCAGAGTTTGGGGCGCATGCTGCCTTTGGTGCGGGGAGCACAGTTGAAAGATGAGACGGACCAGACCTTTGGTTTTGGGTTGCTCGGCCCCCAGAGTCAGGCTCTCCTGGAGCAAGTGGTGAGCTCAGAAGAGATCCCGACCGGGCCTCATGAGCACCGCCCCGTGGAGATCCAGGGGATCCCTGTCCATCTGGCTTGTGGCACGGGTCTTGCCCAGCCGGGGTTTACCCTCTGGGGCACCATTGACCAGAAAGTCGCTCTTGAAGAATGCTTGCTCCAAGCCGGAGCCAAGCTGGCCCCACCTGAGCTGTGGGAAGTCCTCCGCCTAGAAGCGGGTCGCCCCGCCGCCGACCGAGAGCTGACCTCAGACTACAACCCCCTAGAAGCCGGCCTGTGGCGAGCTGTTTCCCTTGACAAAGGTTGCTACGTTGGCCAGGAAGTCTTGGCCAAGCAGGTAACCTACCGGCGCATTCGGCAAACTTTGTGGGGGATCCGCCTCCAAGGAGAAGCTCATCCTGGCACAGAGATTTTGCGGCAGGGGGAAAAGATTGGGCTGCTGACCAGTGCAGGCCTAACTTCGCAAGAGTACCTGGGATTGGGATACGTGCGCACCAAATTCAATCCTGCCGAGGGGCTGGAAGTTGAAGTCGGCTCAGCGCCGGGAGTCCTGACCCGAATGCCGTTTTTGAGTTTCCCGCCTATTGTCTAGGATTGTTTTTGCGGCAGAGACCTCCCCTCTCCCGCTTCAAGGGAGAAACGCGGGCAAAGGATCCAGAACTTATAGGTCAAAGTGGCGGCGAAAGCGGGGATCCCGTCGATCCTTTTTGCGTCGGTTGCAGGTTTTGCACAACGTTTGCAGATTGCTGATGTCGTTGCTGCCCCCTTGGGCAATGGGGATGATGTGATCGATCTGAAGCTGAACCTCTGGGGGCGACTTTCCGCAACCGCGACAACGGAAGCCGTCTCTTTGGAAAACATACTCCCGCACGGCTGCTGGAATTAAAATCCTTTCGCCGGATTTTCTTTCTTTCATCGTTATTCATCCATACTGCGAAGATCGTCCAGTGGAGACTTTTCATCTAGAGGTTCTAATATCTCTTGGTCGGGTTCTTTTATCAGAAATTCAGGATTGTCAGGATAAAAGTCAATCGTAACTTCTACTCTTACTTTTACTCTACCGGTCTGCCAACCGTTAGTTTTAGGAGAAAGAATCGAGCATGGAACTCCTTTATGGAAAAAATGAACCTGATCTTCATAGGGAATACCTGTTTGTATCTCAGACGAACTCAAGTGACTGTTTAGTCCGCTTCCCATTTGGTCAAACCTCAGGAAATAAGAATTGATAGAATCGCAAAGCTTGGAAATCATGTAGACTTTCTGCTTATTGTTCTTGTTGATAAAAGTGATAACTCCGTCTCCCAGTTGGCTAAGATTAATGGATGTTTTTGTCATCTTATCGACCTCAAGACATAGAGACAACTTGAACAGCCCGTAAATCATCCAGTATAGAATCCTCTAGTTTTCTGGGAGCGCTATCTCCAGAATCTCTATATGGGTCATCAGGAACAAACTCGAGATAAACTTTGACTGATATCTTGCCAGAGATCCACGACTTTCTGGGCTGTAAGACTCTAGATTCTATTCCATCCACGAGCATTCTAATGTCCGCATAAACCTTTCTTGATTTAAGGTAACCGTTTGTCTGTAAAGTATCTGAAAGAAGGTAATTAATAATTGCTCTATGCAAGCTACTTGGAAGGTAGACTTGATCACCAATTTCAACGACAGTTTCCCTATCATCTGACCTAAAAACTATCGGATCGACCACGGCATTGTCTCCTATTGCTAACAGACTTTACTGACTGACATCTCCCCGAATGTCATCCAAAAGAGATCCAATGCCTCCTGATCTGGAGGGCTGTCGAGCTCGCTAAAGCAATCTTGAGCTTGTTCAGAAAGATTATCTGGCACTTGATCAACCTCCTGGATCAACCTCCTGGTGCATTTTTCCAGTTAAGTTATTCCTCACCTCCGCGAAGGTCATCTAGAGGGGATTCACTGCCGCCCTCTGAGCCTGTATCCTCTGGCTCAAACTCTACAATGATCCGCAATCTGACTCTGCCTTTTTCCCAATCTTTCTTGCCTGGCACCAAGAGCTGACAAGCAAGTCCCTGCCCAAACCACTTCGCTTCTTGCAACAATTTTTCTTCTGGCTTGGGAGCAAGAAGGCTACTGGCAATGTTGAGCAAGTCTTCCGGCGGCAGGATCCCTGAGGATCTCAAGGCCGCAATGAACAAGCGATGCAGCTCTTCTTTCTTGGTCAAGTCCTCTTGGGCTGCTTTGACCAAGTTGGCAACCTTGAAAGTTTTCTCCCTTACAGAGAGGATCCCTTCTGGGTGCTGCTGTAGAGGTATTGATTTGGATCCCATGACTTTATCTGGATCAAGTGAAAGGCCAAAAACAAAGACAAGCCGCTCTATCTCAAATCATCGAGAATGCTATCCAACTCTGGAAAACTCTCGTCTATGGGTGTAGAACGACCAAGAGCGACTGCTTCGCTTGCATTGCTGTCACCTACTTGCTGTTCAGGAAGACTTGCCAAAATTTGAACTGACTCACCAACAGAGGAAGGTTCAGGACGAGTAATCAAGGGCAGCATCTCACGATTGAGGCCCAAAGCTTGCAAGCAGAGGTTGATCCCAGAAACAGCTTGGTTGTACTTGTCTATGCTTGCCTCCAGTTCTTTCAGCCGCTGTTGGTTAAGCGCAATTTTCTCTTCAGCCTCTTTCCTGAGAGTTGCTTCCATGAACTGCTTTGCTTCTGGGTACTTTTGTAAAATCTCGTCGGCTACTTGCTTGGCAACCGGCAATAGTTGAGTTTTTAGAGTGTTGTTGGTCTCTTGTCGGAAGCTAGAACGCACTGTCTGGTTAATTTTCGGCTCGAAGTCAAGCTTGAGTAATTGTCGGATTCCAGGCTCTGCGTC
>NZ_JANSHQ010000460.1:0-1258 GCF_047461715.1 Synechococcus sp. R8-2
AGCAACCGTCTAGAATGGGGACTGAACTCCCCCTTAGGAGAAAAGCCCTATGCCAGGTATCTTAGCGGCCATTGCCCTGATCTTTGTCGGCTACCTGTTCAACTCGGTCAAAATCATCAGCCAGGGGTATGAGGCATTGGTGGAGCGTTTGGGCAGGTTTCATCGCAAGCTGACCCCAGGATTGCACTTTATTCTTCCCCCTATCGATAGGATTGTGTTCCAGGAAACCATCCGCGAGAAGGTGTTGGACGTGCCTCCTCAGCAGTGCATCACCAGCGACAACGTCTCTTTGATGGCCGATGCGGTGGTCTATTGGCGCATCACCGACATGATCAAGGCCCGCTATGCGGTGGAGGACGTGCAGCGGGCTTTGGTTAACCTGGTGCTGACGGCTCTGCGGGCAGAAATTGGCCGCATGGATTTGGATCAAACCTTTTCCTCCCGCGCCGAGATCAACGCCCGCCTTTTGACAGAGCTGGACGAGGCCACAGATCCCTGGGGGATCAAGATCACGCGCGTGGAAGTCAGGGACATTCAACCCTCTAAGACTGTGCAAGACTCGATGGAAAAGCAGATGGCTGCCGAGCGGGAGAAGCGGGCCGCTATTCTGAAATCAGAAGGGGAGCAGCAGGCCAGCATCAACCAGGCTGCGGGGGCCGCCAAGGCACAGCTATTGCGAGCAGAAGCGGAGAAGCGAGAGCGGCTGCTGCTGGCTGAAGGCACGGCTGAAGCCATCAAGACCATCGCCGCCACTTTGCAAGAGAATCCAGAGGCAGCCAATGCGTTGCAATACCTGATGGCGCAAAACTATATCGACATGGGCTTCAAGGTAGGCAGCAGTCCCAGCGCCAAGGTAATCTTCATGGATCCCAATTCGATCCCTGGCACCCTGCAAGGGCTGCTCTCCATGGTGGACGTGGCCAAGGGTGGGGAAGGATCTCGCGCGGCGGCCTCTCAGAAGCTGCGTACCCCGGCTTCTTTCCCAACCGAAGTGGACTTTCCGCGGCTCGACTGAGTTTGACCGACCATGATGGCCCAGGATCCCGATTGGCTGCTGGTGGGACAGGTGGTGGCGGCCCACAGCTTGCGGGGCTGGCTGCGGGTTAGGTGCTGGTCGGATTTTCCAGAGCGCTTCACAGAGCCTGGACCACGCTGGTTGCAGCGGGATACGGATCCCGAGCCCCTGCTGCACCCCTTGATCGAGGGGCAGTTTTTCCCGGCTAAGGGTCTTTATTTGGTGCGACTGGAAGGGATCCCC
>NZ_JANSHQ010000461.1:0-7704 GCF_047461715.1 Synechococcus sp. R8-2
CCCCGCCTCCAACCAAGCTGGGGCACAGGCGGCCACCATGCGGTTGAGGCCCCGCGCCCCTTGGCTGCCCCCCATGACCACAATGAGGGGATCCCCGTCGGGAATGGGGAGGTCGGCAGGGAAAGGCTGGGGCGTGTAGAACTCGGCCCGCACTGGCGTGCCCACCACTTGGGCGGCCACCCCTGGCAAATGCTCTGCCGTCTCCGCCATGCCCAGCGCCACCACCTGACAAAATCTCCCCAGCCAACGGGTCACTTTGCCCGGGATCCGATTGGACTCGTGCAGCAACACCGGTACCCCCAGCGAACGGGCGGCCAAAATGGCCGGAGCGGCAATGTACCCACCGGTGGTCAGGACAATATCAAACCGTCCCGACATAAGGAGTCGGCGCACTTGTAGGGTGGCGCGGGCCAGTTGGGCCAAGGCTTGCAGCTTGCGGAGAGGGGATCCCTGCCAGCCCGACATGACGACTCGGTGCAAGGGATACCGCTCCCGCACCAGCTTCCCTTCCATGCGATCCGGCACCCCCAGCCATTCGATCTGCCAGTCAGGCAACTGCTCGGCAACGGCCAAGGCCGGAAAAATGTGGCCACCAGTGCCGCTGGCAGCAACCAGCAGCCGCGGGCGTGAAGCTGGATCCTTGGCGCGTATATCCACCCGTGTGCCGATTAGGGATCCCTAAGATCTGATCTAGATCTTCAGGAGTTGTTGGAGCTGACATAGCGCAAGAGGGTGCCCCGCTGCCCCAGAATAAACCCCTGCTGGGGGCCAAAAAACTCAATACTGTAGAAGTTGGCGGGGATGTTGCTGAGTTTCTTGGCCTGCTCCCAGGTTTTGCCACCGTCAGGGCTGTGGATCAGGGTAGCGCCACCCCCCACCACCCACAGGTCGTGGTCGTTTTGATAGGCGGCATTGAGGTAGCCAAAGCTGAGGGCCCGCCCCGGACGCAGCGGCGACGACCACTGGCCGGAGGTGAAGTCATCGGTAAAGGCGATCTCCGCCCCTTGGTTCAATTTCCAAGCGCTGCCGTGGGGGCCAAAGCCCATGTTTTGAATGCGGCGGGAGCTTTCCCGCGGGTAGGGCTTCCAGGTGCGACTTTCAGGAGTGTACAGAAAGTAGAAGCTGCCCCGCGACGACACCGCCAGATATTCGCCTTCAGGGCCGCGGGCAATGTTTTTGATGGCCCCAATCGGCTCATCCACTTGGGCATGCCAGGTCTGACCGCCATCTTCGGTGCGGTAGATGGCCCCCACATTGGTCACCATTTCGGCGGCGCCAGGGCCCAGAGCCTGGATCAAGAGCGGCTCCCCTGGCAGTTGGTTGTTGAGGCGGATGGAAGTCCAGTCGGATCCCTCGTTTAGGGTGTGGAGGAGGATCTTCGGCTGCCCGGCCACCCAGCCTTCTGCCCCAGCAAAGCTAATGGAGGCCAGGTAGGCTTCCGGCTCCAGACCCGGCAGCTCCCGCACCTGCCAGTGCAGACCCCCATCGCGGGATTCCAGCAGCGTCGCCTTGTCTCCCACCAACCAGCCATGGGAAGGGGTGGTGCCGGTGAAGGCAATGTCCAGCAGAATGTTCTGGGTGGGCACTTCCACCTGCTGCCAGGGGACCACCCGCATGTTTGGCATCCGCGCCGCCATTAGCAGCACCGAGACAGCAATCAGCAGCACCAGCCTCAGGGGTTTGAACATCTTGACCCTCACTCGACGAAATAGAAACTCATCAAAAATAAAAATCCCAGCGCCAGTCCCAAGAAGATCAGCAGGTTCTTTTGAGCAGGGGTCATCACGTTCACCCCCAGGCCGTAGCGCAAGTTCTCTTGAAAACCGGAAGGCTTGCCCTTGGCGCCCACTGCTTGGAACGAGCGCTTACCGGCTCGGCACACCGGACATTTCCAATCGGCTGGCAATTCCTCAAACGGTACGCCCGCCGGGATCCGATTGAGCTGATCCCCCTTGGCCGGTTCGTAAACATAGCCACAAGAACGACATTCGTGGCGCTGCATCCGCAGGGGATCGCTGAGCTGCGCATCGGTTTCATCTTCCGGCAACTCAATGAGCTTCGGTGTCTGGGGAGAACGGGGTTGAGCACTGGGATCCGGTTGCGAGCCATTCATGGTCAGGGATCCATTTGCATCGTCGATCCTATTATGAGAGGAATTGTTACAAAAATCTACTCAGACCCTTTCTTGTTGCTCAGGGGGATCCCGCACCAGCCTGGGATGCCGACCTGAAGAGACTTATCCGGTGGACACAGGGATCCACCAGGGGGATCCTATGTTATGTTTTGGCTATCTTGCCCTCAGTGTTGTGCAAGCGGGTGCCTTTCATGACCACGCCCCCTCGCCGACCGGCCCTCAATCACGTGCTCATCGTCAAGGATCGTCACGGGCCAAAAGCCTACTGGTTGACGGCTGAGCTCTACTCCTTAGGCCGGGATCCACGCAACAGCATCCGCATTGACTCCCAGTATGCCTCTCGCTACCACGCCATTTTGGTCAAAACAGAATCTCCCTCTTCCCCCGATGGGTTCACCTACCAAATCATCGACGGAGATATTCAAGGCAACCCCAGCACCAATGGCCTTTACGTGGGTGGGCAACGGGTGGAATTTCGCGATCTGGAAGACGGGGACGAGATCCAGTTTGGCAGCGATGCCACTGCTACCTACTCAGTGCAGAACAAAGATCTGGATGCAATTCTCGCCACCTTTGAAAACACCCAGATCGTTGGGCTGTGAGAGGTCGCCTTCCCTGTTGGGTTTTGGCGCGTAAGCCGTGTGGGATCTTCCCCTCAGCTTGTTGGTTAAGGGGGCAGCTAACCGATGTCAGAAGCTGGAGTCACTCGCGCTGCCGGGGTGGTGGCAGCTTTGGTCTTGTCGGCGGTGCTGGGGCCGCGGGCTGCCATGCCCCTAGTAGGACTGGTGGGGCTGGTCATCGTCGAGCAAGTGGCCTTCGGGGGGCGGATTTCAGGGTTGCTGGGCGGGCTGCTGGATTGGGCTTCGCCAGCCTATCGGCAGCGGGTTATCCGCCATGAAGCAGGGCACCTTTTGGTGGCCTACCTGCTCGGGATCCCATTGCTGGGCTATGTGCTCAGTCCCTGGCAAGCCTTCCGACGGCGGATCCCTGGCTACGGCGGGGTGGAGCTGGATCGGGCCCCGATGCGCACTTGGCAGGCTCAGGGAGGGATCCCGTGGGCAGAGGTGGAGCGCTGCGGCACGTTCTGGATGGCGGGGGCAGCGGCAGAATCTTTGCACTACGGCCAAATTACGGGCGATGCAGAGGATCGGCAGCAGGTGGCCAGGCTGTTGGCGGCGCAGCCCTTGACCTCTCCAGCCAAGCTGAAAGCTCAAATCAACCGCTTTTTGCGCCAGGGCCGAGCGCTGTTACAAGCCCACCCCAAGACCTATGCCGTCGCCGTCCACCATCTCGAGCAGGGATCCCCCTGGGAAGACTGCCTGGCTGCCATCGCGGCCAGCCTGGAACGGGAGACGGCCCAAGAGGGTTAACGGGGCGGATCCCGTCGCCGTATTTCCGGGATCGCTTGCTGGTAAACTGTGTCATACGAAAAAACAAAGCTGGGATCCCTGCTGTTTTATTGGGCTTTCTGCTTGCGGGATCCCTTCCTTCTGTTGTCTCTAAGGGAGGATCCATCTTGCGCCCCATCCTCATTGCCGGCAACTGGAAAATGCACAAGACTCAGGCTGAGGCTCGCGAGTTTCTGCGAGAGTTGGGCCTGGCTTTACGGTCATCGCCGTCAGGGTCAGCATCCCAGCGGCAGATCATCCTATGTGTGCCCTTTACAGACCTGGCGGTGGTGGCAGAGCAAAGCCGCGGATCCGACATAGCCGTGGGAGCACAAAACCTACATTGGGAGGATCAGGGGGCCTTTACCGGGGAAATTTCCGGCCCCATGCTGGCGGAATTGGGGGTGCGCTACGTCATCGTCGGCCACAGCGAACGGCGGCAGTACTTCGGCGAGACGGACGAAACCGTTAATTGGCGTTTGGCAGCTGCCCAGCGGCACGGGCTCACCCCCATCCTTTGTGTGGGAGAAAGCCAGCAGCAGCGGGAGCAAGGCTTGACCGAGTCTTGGATTGTGGGGCAATTGGATCGCGCCTTGCCGGGGATCGATCTGGAGAACTTGGTGATTGCCTATGAGCCCATTTGGGCCATCGGCACCGGCCAGACTTGTGCAGCTCAAGAGGCCAACCGGGTCATCGGCTTGATCCGGCAACACTTGGGCAATGCCCAACTGCCCATTTTGTATGGCGGCTCGGTGAAGGCCGGCAACATCGATGAGCTGATGGCCCAGCCTGAGATCGACGGCGTGTTGGTGGGAGGGGCCAGCCTAGACCCCCAAGAGTTTGCCCGCATCGTCAATTTTCAGGCTCTAGCCCCCGCCTAGGCCGCTAGCGGGATTGTCCCCACAACAGGGCCACCGGGAAGGATTTTAAGACAACGCCCACCGGCAAGGTTTCGCCGGCAGGGATCCTTTCCTGGGTTAGCCCATTCACCCAGTCCAGCCGCTTCCAACGCGGCAGATGAATTTCGGTATCTGCCCAAACGGATTCTCCCAGAGGATCTTGGGTTTCGTCGATCAACTTTGTTAAAAAACGCGGCACTACCGTGAGCAATACCTGCTTACTGTGCTGACGGGCAAAAGCCACAACATGGTCAGCATGGGATCCGCTGATTTGCAGAGGAATGTAGCTGCCCTCGAGAAACAATTGGGGCTGTTCCTGGCGGGCCTTGAGCACATGATGAATCAGAAACAGCTTAATGCGTCCGTCGCTGCGGTGTAGTAGCAAATCCGCAATGAGTTGGAGAGGATCCTGTTTAACCCGCCGTTGAATTTCTTCTAGATAGGCGAGGCGACGGGAAAAATCCACAGGCCGACGATTGTCGGGATCCACCATGCTCAAATCCCACAGCTCCGTGCCTTGGTAAATATCCGGGATCCCAGGGCTGGTCAGTTTGATCAGCGTCTGCGAGAGGGAATTAAAAATGCCAAAGTGGGCAACTTTCCGTTGGAAAGGCAAAAAGGACTCCAAAAAGGGGTTAGGACCTTGAAGGATCCGTTCGATAAAGGCGGTAGTGGCTTCTTCGTACTCGGTATCGGGGCGAAGCCAAGCGGTGTGGACCTTAGCTTCCCGCACTGCTTTGATGGCATAATCTTTGACCCGCTGTACGAACTGGGGCACCTCTTCCGGTTGGAAGGGATAGGAGCCGAGCAAAGTTTGGTAGAGCAAATACTCGTCATTGCGATCCGGCAGTTCTGAGCGCTTGGCTTGTTTGCTGCGGACTTTGTAGCCGAGGTTCAGTTCATGCCAAAGGTTGATGTGCTTTTCCCACTCGGCGGGGATTTCAGAAAGCACATTCAGCCGGGCCCGCACATCTTCGCCACGCTTGGTGTCGTGGGTGGCAGAAGCATTCATGGACAGAGGCCACCGAGCTGCCCGCTCTTGATTAAAGCGGTGAAACTCTTGCACCGAAAGGCCAAAGCGACAGGGATCCCCACCGACTTCATTGAGAGATAAAAGGCGGTTGTACACATAAAAAGCAGTATCTTCTACCCCTTTGGCCATGAGAGGGCCGGCCAACTGCTGCAAGCGCATGGCAAAATGGATCTGCTCATTTTTCTCCTGGTCTGATAAATTGTCCAGAGACTCCAGGCAGAGAAAGCGCTGAATAAAATTCAGCTCATTCACCAAAACGGGCAGGTTCTCCTTGGCCTTCTCCACAGCTTGACGAACCACCTGTTGACCTTCTGGACTGAGGATCCCTTCGTGGATATAGACGCGGTAGACCGGAAAGCACACCAAAACTTCTACCAAAGCTCGACGTAAGCTGTAGAGGGTAAAGTCATTGGCATAGCGATGATGGCTGGTGATCTGCTTGAGCAAAAAAGCAAGATTATCCATATCCCCTGACAGGTTGCGCTCGATGATCAGGCGTTTTTTATCTTCGATAACCTGCTCTGGGGAATGCCGTAGATTTGTGAAATTTTGATAGAGAGAGTCAAAAGCCTCTGCATTTTCTTCTTGACAAAAGATGCCGTTGAGCTTAGCTAAAAAATCATAGCCCGTTGTGCCTTGAACCGGCCAGCTTTGGGGCAGACTTTCATTGGCCTCTAGTATTTTCTCTACCACGATGTAAAGATTTGGGCAGCGTTCCCGCAGGCGATGGAGATACTCTTCGGGATTGAACAACCCATCGATATGATCGATGCGCAAACCACTAAAACGCCCCTGTTCTGCAAGCTTAAAGATAAGCTGATGGGTTTTGCGAAACACTTCGCGATCTTCTACCCGCAGCGAGATCAGCTCGTTAATGGTAAAGAAACGACGATAATTGATCTCCTCAGCACCCACCTTCCAGAAGGAAAGGCGGAAATGTTGCCGCGCCAGAAGACTATCCAGCAGGTCAAAGCTTGACGGATCCCCTGGCTTGCCGTTAAAAATGGCAATGTTCTCGTCAAAAAAGCTCTGGATAGGTTGGCTAGACGTGTAGAGTTCCCACAAAGAATGCTTGGCAAAGCTAATTTGATCGGTGCGCTCTAGGAGATCTTCCTTGCTGGGAATGAATTTCAGGCTGAAGAGAATCCCGAGTAACTTGACGTAGTCGGGATGGCTGCGTCCCAATTTTCGCCGCAGCTTGCTCAGGTTGTAGGTAAAAACATCGGCATAGGTGTCAATATTGAGGGGGAACCTCAAGTTGTAGTAGTTAATACTTAGGCCATCGGCATCATAACGAAGCTGGATTTGACCCGACTCCAAACATTTGTCATAGAAATCTCCCAAGAAAGGGGCTAAGATTCTGCCTTTGATCCCCAGGTAAGAGTGATTCCAATTCACATCAAAGTAGTCAACAAAATCTGAGTTGGGGCCACTCTCCAGAACATCCATGAGCATCTGGTTCTGGCCATCGTAGGCCATGTGATTGGGCACAATGTCCTGGATCCAGCCTATTCCCTGCTGATTGAGGGCTTCCCACAAGAGCTCAAACTTTTCGCTTCCCCCCAGTTCCTGGTTAATCTGCCTGGGATCCACCACGTCGTAGCCGTGGGTGCTGCCTTTGCGGGCTTGGAAGATGGGAGAGGCATACAAGTCACTGATGCCCAGCAACTTCAGGTAGGGAACAATCTGTCGTGCTGCGTCGAAGTCAAACCCAGCATGAAACTGAATGCGATAGGTGGAAGTCGGGATCCGCATGATGACCTTAGAACAATGACAAAGAAGCCGAGCTTGCCAACGGCATAGGGTCAAGAGAACAGATGTATCTAGGGTAGCGGCTAAGATCAAGGAGTCCTGCAGGGGAGAGGCGAGGTTAGTGAACTTGTCAAGGCCACAGAGGAGCGCTTCACCCCCGGTAAGGGGGCCGGCAAGGATGGCGAGGTGGGCAGGGATCCTGCTCGTGGGTGGGCTGATGGGGAGTTGGCGGAGCGAGGCAACCTGGGCAGAAAGCGAGTTTCGGGTGGGGAGTGAGCTGGTTTTGACCCTGCGCACCCCCGATGCCCCCGCTCGCCTCCGTCTGCTGAAGCAACGGTTGGAAGAGATTTTGCTACAGGCCAGCAGCCCTCAGGTGCAGGTCAGTCTGGATATCCCCAGTCCCAATCCCTCGACGACCGGCAGCGGGGATCCCCCAGCTCAAGCCGCTCGGATTCTTTTGAACCAGCAACTGCTGTTGGAGCATGCCTCTAACCCCCA
>NZ_JANSHQ010000462.1:0-2581 GCF_047461715.1 Synechococcus sp. R8-2
CGACAGCGGGACGGAGTCCTTAAAGCGTGAGTTGCCGTTCCCGGGAGGGGTGCAGAGCACCATGAGGCGTGGGTAGGGGCGGCTCCACATTAGAGATCTTAAATCAATCATCCTGAATTGCAGGTTTTTGGAATCCTTTCGGTTCCATTCGCCGTCTCAAGGCCCTGTGCAAGTCAGTCCGCCCCTGTTCTCTTTATTGGCCTGCCCTGGAAGTTTGATATCCTATCGGGGGGCTGCTGTTGAAGGTGGCGGCACTTGCCCTTCTCACCCTGTGAGGCTGTTATCGCTACGTGACGCTTCCGCGTTCGTGACGGCGGTGCGGAGCACTTGCGTGCAGGCGCAACGGAGTTCTGTATGGAAGCAACCCTCTCCATGACTGGTTCACTTCCTCAAGCCAAGGAAGCTGCTCCCCATCTGGAGACCCTGCTGGTGGTGGAGGACGAGGATGCCATTCGGGAAACGGTTGCCCTGGCTTTAGAAGAGCAGGGGTATCAGGTTTTACAAGCCGCCGATGGTCGGCAAGCCCTTGAGATGGTGCATACGGTTGAGCGGCTGGATTTGATGATCTTGGATTTGATGTTGCCCAGCTTGAACGGTCTGGATCTGTGCAGGCTGCTGCGCAGGGAGGGCAACACGATTCCCATCCTGATGTTGACGGCCAAAAGTAGCGAAACCGACCGCGTGGTGGGCTTGGAACTGGGGGCCGACGATTATCTGACCAAGCCCTTCGGCATGCGGGAGCTGATCGCCCGCTGTCGCTCGGTGTTGCGCCGGCAACAACTGGCCCAAGCCAGCGATGCCACGGTGCTCCGTTACGGGGATCTGTGTATGTTTACCCAGGAGTGCCGCGTGTTGGTGCGGGGCGTCGAGGTGAGTTTTTCCCCCAAAGAGTTTCGCCTGTTGGAGCTGTTTATGTCCAACCCCCGCCGCGTTTGGACGCGGGAGCAGCTTCTGGAGCGCGTCTGGGGATCCGACTTCATGGGCGACAGCAAGACCGTCGATGTGCATATCCGCTGGCTGCGGGAAAAATTGGAGCTGGATCCCAGCAACCCAGAGTATTTGGTGACGGTGCGCGGCTTCGGCTATCGCTTCGGCTAGTCTTTTTGCTGGCCACGCCACCGGCGGGCAAAAGAGAGCGCCTCGGCACGAGTTTGAATCTGCCCCCAAGCCTGCGCCTCTTGAAGAGCTTGCAGCAACTGGCCTACCCAGGGGCCGGGTTTGGCCCCCAAGCTGTGCAGCAGATCGCGGCCATCCAGCAGGGGCACCAGATGGGCCAGGGGATCCTGGGGGTCTTCGTAGCGTTTGAGCCAAGACTCCAGCTTTTGAGGGTCGCCGCCCGTAGCCACCGCCAACAGCGCCAGGCCACCGAACAGGGATCCCGCCTGTTGATAAAGCCGCCACTGTTGCGCAGGGGTGGGGGAGTCCGTCAGGAGAAGCTGAAGCTGAGGCAGAAGATGGTGTAGCTTTTGGATGGCCCGCATTTCCGCTCGGCTGAAGCGCAGCCGCTCCAGCTCGGTTTCCACCCTTTCTGCCGTTCGCGTCAGCAAGACAGAGTCCTCAGTTCCCGCTGGATCCCACAACAAGGCCGCCAGCACCACTGCCAACAGCCTGCCGCGCCGCTCGCGTGAGGACGCCAAAGGTTGAGCCAGCTCTGCCAGCGTGCGGGGATAGAGCGGTTGCCAGCGCCCGGCCCACTCCCACACGGCCTGAGCTTGAGGGAAGCCCGGACTTTCCGGCTTCAGGTGGGGCAGCCAAGCCTGCAGCAACCCCGCCGCCACCGCCGCCTGTAGGTGAGCCAGCCCTGGGATCCCTGCCTCCAACAGGGCCACTATCTCTGCCCGCACCCGTTCTGCCGCCACATTCGCCAAAAGGGGAGCCCGCTCCCGGATCGCCTCTTGCGTAGCTGGATCCAGCCCAAACCCCAGCTGAGCCGCCTGTCGATAACCCCGCAACAGCCGCACCGGATCAGCACTGAGGTTGTCGGGGTGTACCATGCGCATCCGGCTCTGGCGAATATCGGCTTGTCCGCCCGTGGGATCCAGCAGTTGCTCCCTTTGCAGATCCAAGGCCAGGGCATTGCAGGTGAAGTCCCGCTGCCTCAGATCCTCCTCAGGGGTGGATCCCGCCTGCAGCCCCACGTCCACGGTCAACTTTGCCAACACAATGCGGGCAATCTGCCGTTCGGGATCCAACACCACAAAGCCCGCCCCCAACCGCCGTGCCACTGCCGCTGCCCAGCCCACGGGATCCACAGCGCACATCAGGTCCAAATCCACCGACGCTGAGGACTCCATCCCACCGTCGCGAGCGGGATCCCCAGCAGCACGGCCCTGCAGCCAAGCCAGGTAAGCATCCCGCAGGGATCCCCCTACCCAATAGCTTTTCTGCGGCAGCCACTCTTGGGGGAAAGGCAGCCGTTGGTAAAAATAGGTCAGCAGCCACTTCGTCAGCAAGGCTTCGCTCGGGCTTAGGGTCATTCCCAGTCAAAACTCCATGAAGATGAGACACCTGGGGTGGTAGGAGAACGCTTCTGGGGGTATGAAGTCAGCGTCCTCGTCTGGTCGCGTCAGCGTTGCAGAGC
>NZ_JANSHQ010000463.1:0-4778 GCF_047461715.1 Synechococcus sp. R8-2
CGTTAAGTTTCGTCAACTACCTGCCTCAAAAATGAGGAGGGGATCCCTTTCTCTATCGGCTGCCCCTCGGCAGAAAGAGGGCTTCTAAGGCCTGGCCGAGAGTCGGTTCCATCACCACCCGGTCTTCGTAGGCAGCGATCACCCGGGTGAGCTGAGGCAAGCGGCCCTGTTCTGCTTCGATGTAAAGGGGCTGAACATAGAGCAAAGAAGTCTCGATAGGAATGACCAGCAGCGTGCCCAGGTTCACCCGCGACCCATGCTGGTTCCAGAGGGAAATTTGCTCGGAGATTAAGGGATCCTGATTGACCCGTGCTTCCACCTGTTCCGGGCCATAGATGAGCCGTTGCTTGGAAAACTCGTACACCAGGAGCTTGCCGTAGTTTTCCCCGTCGCAGCGGGCCGCTATCCAAGCCACCATGTTCTGCTTGTTAACAGGGGCATAGGGGGAGAGGAGGACGAACTCAGGAGTGTGGTTTGCAACCCCTTGGGGATCCCTCGGCAAGGTGAGAATGAGATACTGGGGCTGCATGGGAATGCGCCGTCGATTGCGGAACTGGCCGGGGATCTGCCATTGATCCTCGCGGTTGTAGAAGAGGCGGGGATCCGTCATGTGGTAGGTGGCAAACTGCTGCGCTTGCAGGCGGAAGAGGTCTTGGGGATAGCGGATGTGTTGCCGCAGCGGCTCCGGCATTGCCTCCAGAGGCTTGAAGAGGGTGGGGTAGATGCGGGCGTAGGCTTGGATGAGGGGATCCCGAGGGTCGGCAATGTACCAATCGATGCTGCCGTTGTAGGCGTCCATCACCGCCTTGACCGAGTTGCGGATGTAGTTGAAGGGAAAGCCGGGCAGGTGCTCCGAGTAGGGGTAGCGGCTGCTGGTGGTATAGGCATCGAAAAACCAGTAGAGCTTGCCGCCTTGAATGACCAGGTAGGGATCCCGGTCGTAGAGCAAAAAGGGCATCACCCGACGGATGCGCTCGCGGATTTGGCGGCGATAGAGAAAGCGGGTGGCAGAAGACAGCTCGCGGCTGAGAAGGATGCGCAGATCGCCAAAATGCCAGGCGTAGAGAAACCGCTGCCAGAGGTGGGGAATGGGCACGCCACCGCTGCCCTGATAGCTGCTGTACACATAGCGCTCTGCTGCAGGGTAGTCCAACTCCCGCGCCTCAGCGCCCACGAAAACATCGGTGGTGGTCAGCTCGCCATAGTAGAGGGCCGGCTGCTCCACCCGCAAGACGGAGGCCACCTCAGGGTAGCGGGGAGAAACCCGCGGCGGGATATCCGATAGGAAAAAATCCGGCAGGCCTTCAGGGGTCACCACATTCACCGGGCTGAGGGTGAGGCCATAGCCGTGGGTGTAGAAAAACCGCCGGTTAACCCAGGTTTGGGCGGCGGGGGGTACCTGGGCAAAGTCCAGCTCGCGGGCGGCATGCATAACTTGGCGCAATTCTCCCCCAATGCGGTAGCGATCCACATTCACATAGGGAAATTGGTAGTAGGGGCGGATTTCTTGCAGTTGGCGGTAGGTGGCCAATAGGGGATCCGCATCCCAGAGGCGCACGTTGCTCAGGGTGGATTGATTCTGCTGCAGGATCTCCCAGGTGAGGGATCCCCCTTCCGGGAAGGGTTGGACTTCGACATCGGCCAGGCCAAAGCCAGCACGGGTAAAACGGATGTTGTCCTCGATGTAGGGGCGCTCCAGCTCCAGCTCGTTGGGGGTGACCAAGAAGGTCTGCACCAGTTGGGGATAAAGTTGGGTGGTTAGCAGCCCAAACCCCAGGTAGGCTCCCCAGAGGATGGCCGGCGCCAGGAGAGAGCTGGCCCAGGAAGGGCACCAGGACTTGAGGAAAGGAAGGTTGAGGCGGATCCCCTGGCGGGCCAAAGCCCAGAACCCCACCGCCGTCAGGCCTGCCACCCCGCTCATCAAGGTCGTGGCCGGCAAGGTTGCATGCACATCGGCAAAACCGGCCCCAAACACAACGCCGCGGGTGGAATAGAGCAGCTCGTAGCGATCCAGCCAATGGCCCCAGGCGCGAATGAGAAACAGGGATCCCCCCAAGATCAGCAGGTGCCGCTGGGCATAGAGAGAGAGGGCCAAGGTCAGCCGTTGCTCGGAAAGCCCCAGCTCCACCAAGTAGATGAGGACAACGGTAACCAAGGTGAGCAGCACCAGGTTGAAGCACCAATGCTGCACCGTCTCCCAGAAAGGCAGGCTGAAGAGAAAAAAGCCGAGATCGCGGTTGAAAATGGGATCCGACTCCCCGACGGGCCCCTGGTTCAGCCAGAGCAACAGCGTGAACCAGTGATTGGAAAGAGACCAAGCAAAGAAAACACTCAAACCTGTGGCAATCGCCCAGGCCCCAGCCAAGGTTGCCCCCCGCCAGCAGGAGCAGATGTTGGATCCCACCACCGCCAGGGCAAAGAGGAAAGCGCCCAGGCCCAGCCCCCAGCGGGCAATCACCCGCGTCCACAGCACCGGCAGGGCATTCAGCTCGGCAAACCAGGCCAGATCTACGTAGAAAGCCGCCAAGCCCGTGATGGCCAGGATCCCCAGCCCCACCCAAAGCAGCAGAAGCAATCCGCGCCGCAACCTCTGCATCGCCTCAGGATCCTCGGCTCAAAGCTGTTCTTGGTCGCGTCAGCGGTGCAGTTTCCCTTCGCCCGAGCGTTGCGGAACAACACAGGGTGCCGTAGGCATAGCCCTGTTCTAGCTGTTGCACCGCCTGCACCAAGCCTGCCGGCCCGCCGTCCACCCGCACCACCGGGATCCCCACCTGGGCCTGCACCTCTTGCCAGGTCAGATCGTCCAAAAAGCGCTCCCCATCCTTAAGGGCAATCTGAGGTAGCAGCAGCCCATCGTAGGCCGCCAAGTTTTCAACCGATTTCAAGGCATTCAAGACATCTTGGCCCGTCAGCAGCCCGGTTACCGTCAGGGTTTGTCCCCAAAATTGGCTGGCAATAGGCAAAAGACCCAACTGCAGCCCGCGGATGCGGTTCATCTGCTCCACCACAGGCTGGAAGGCTTGCTCTACGGCATTGCCCACCACCCACAGAACCTTGAGGGGAGAAGGGAGCTCAGGCGGCAGTTTGAGCTGCTCGAACTGGCTGAGGAAAAGCCGCAGGGAGCCTACCCCGTTCCCCAGCTGCGGGTAATCTTCATAGTGCTCTGCCGGTGGCAGTTCCCGCCCGGCCAGCAGATACCACTCATCGGCCAGCCAGGCAAAGGTGGATCCCAATGTTTGCCGAAACCCGACCTGCAAAGTTTCCACCTGCCGGATCACTTCTCGGGCCTTGGCCGCATCGACAGGAACCAGCTCATCACCAGGGGGGCGAAAGCGCGTCAACCCCACCGGCACCACTGCTGCCGAGAGGACGGTGGGGATCCCGTCTACGGGCCGGCGAAAGGCGGCCAAATCGAGGAGTGTGCGGGTGAGGTGATCCCCATCGTTCCAGCCCGGGCAGACCACCACCTGGGCATGCACTTGCAGGCGGTGTTGGCGAAACCAGGCCAACTGCTCCAGGATCAGACCGGCGCGCGGGTTTTTGAGCAGGCGGCTGCGCAGCTCCGGCTCCGTGGCATGAACCGAGACATAGAGGGGGGAAAGGCGCAGGCGGGCGATGCGATCCCATTCGGCAGCGGTCAAGTTGGTAAGGGTGAGGTAGCTGCCGTAGAGAAAGCTGAGGCGGTAGTCGTCGTCCTTGAGGTGCAGCGTTGCCCGCATTTCCGGAGGTTGTTGGTCGATGAAGCAAAAGGGACAAGCGTTGGCGCATTGGATCAGGCCATCGAACAGGGCCGTTTCAAACTCCAGCCCCAGATCTTCATCGATGTCTTTTTCCAGCTCGACGATGCGCCGGATCCCTTGGCTATTCAAGATCTCCAGGCTTACAGACTCCTCAGCGATCAGGAAGCGGTAGTCGATGAGATCGCGGGGGCGTTCGCCGTTGATGCTGACCAGGGCCTCTCCAGGTTGGATGCCCACTTCTGCTGCCAGGGATCCGGGTAAAACAGCGCTGATACGGGCGGGCTTGAGACTAGCACGAGACATAGCTAACTCATCCTCAACTGATGTGCCATTTGCCCCAGCAGGACGAAGTTCTGGGTCGGGACAGCGTTGCGGAGCAATAACGAGGCTCGGTTGACTACAAACAGTTGACTACAAACAGCGGAGAATAGCCGCCTCTAGCTCGGTTTGGCTAAGATCCGTTACCACAAACACCTCTTGCACGCTGCTTCCCTTGCGGGCCACCAGCTTGTACCCGCCCCGGATCGGCACCGAAACCCGCAACTGCAACTGGGGGATCCGCCCACGGCTGCAGGACAGAGCGCCCGGCGTCACGGTTTTAATGCCCGCCTGCCGGGTCAGGCGTTCCAAAACAGGGATCAACCCTGAGATGTGGGTGGAGTGGTTCCAAACCAGACGACCAGAGGGCTCAGACATAGCGGCTAGAGTGAGGAGAGGATGGGATCCCTATCCTATTCCTCCACAAATACCTGCTGCTCGTTGTGGAAAACTGGATGTCCAAAATGCCTGAAGATTCCCCGCCTGCGGTCGTGGCTCTGATCTTGGCCGGGGGCAACAGCCGCCGCATGGGATCCGACAAAGCCCTGGTGCTTTGGGATGGGATCCCCCTGCTGCGACGGGTGGCTCAGGTGGCAGCAGCCTGCGCCGACGCGGTTTACATCCTCACCCCCTGGCCGGAGCGCTATGCGCCGGTGGTGGATCCCAGTTGGCACCTCTGGCGGGAAAACGTTCACAGCCGCGACAGCGTTGCAGAGCAAC
>NZ_JANSHQ010000464.1:0-866 GCF_047461715.1 Synechococcus sp. R8-2
GGGGGGGTGAGGGCGGCTTCGATGTCATCCTCGGCAATCCACCCTGGGAACGCATCAAGTTGCAGGAAGAAGAATTCTTTGCCAGCCGCAATACCGCCATTGCTCGGGCTCCGAATGCCGCCGCCCGCAAACGGCTGATCGCCGACCTACCCCAGACCAACCCCGCCCTCTGGCACGACTACCAGCGTGCCCTGCACGGCGCCGAAAGCACCAGCCGCTTTTTACGGGGCAGTGGTCAATATCCCCTCACCGGCCGCGGCGACATCAACACCTATTCCGTCTTTGCCGAGCGCGTGCGTAACCTGCTCAGCCCCCGCGGGCGGGCCGGCATCATCATTCCTACCGGCATTGCCACCGACGCCACCAATCAGTTCTTCTTCGCCGATCTGGTGGAACAGGGACAACTGGCCAGTCTGTTCGATTTTGAGAACCGCGAAGCGCTCTTCCCCGGCGTACATCGCAGTTACAAATTCTGCCTGCTCACCCTCACCGGCGGCCGCACCCCAACCGACGCCACTACCTTCACCTTCTTCGCCACCCATGCCGATCACCTGCGCGACCCGCGTCGCGTTTTCACCCTCACAGCGGACGACATTGCCCGCATCAACCCCAACACCCGCACCCTGCCCGTTTTCCGCACTCGCCAGGATGCCGACCTGACCAGAGCTATCTACGAGCGCGTGCCGGTACTGGTTAACGAACGCACGGGTGAAAACCCTTGGGACGTGCGCTTCATGGCGATGTTCCACATGTCCAACGACTCGCACCTCTTCCGCACCCGTGCAGAGCTGGAAAAGCAAGGTTACCAGCTGGTGGGGAATGTGTTTGTGCCCTCACCCCCTAGCCCCCTCTCCCACGCTGCGGGA
>NZ_JANSHQ010000465.1:0-2287 GCF_047461715.1 Synechococcus sp. R8-2
TTCAGCGTAAATGTATCAGACCGAAACACCTTGGCTATAGGAGCCTGCGAGCTCGAGTTTCCTCTGCCAGCACCAGGCTTAGGGCCGGATTGCTGCGCAACAATCCCGCTACATAGAGGGTATAGACTTTCCCCGCCTCCAGCTGCAGGTCAAACCGCTGCAGGGGAATGCTCCGGCTGGGAGCCGACTGCACACCTGGCGCGGAGGCTGAAGGGGCTATGGCCACTTGAATTTGGGTAAAGCCGGGGCGCATAGCTTGAAAGGTGGATACTTGTCCAAACGCCAACTGGGGCAGCAGTACCCGCCCTTGCTCCCCTTGCCATTGCAGGGCCGGCGCATCGGGAGCAGCGTGGACAAACCGCACCAGGGCTTGATCAAAGGGCGGATGGATGTTGTCTTCCAGCACCAGGGCCGTCATGCGATTCGGCTCGTTGGCAGCAACCACCGAGAATACTCCCCCGCCCCTGAGATTGGCTACGGTTCTGGCCGCAACCAAAGAACTCGCAGGCTGGCCAGGGTTCTCAGGCGTTGAAAACAAAACAATGTCGTACTCGCCCGCCGGTATGCGCACGTACTCGCTCACCGAGCCATAGGCTATGCCCCGAGCAGCTCTCACCCCTCCCACTTCCAAGTCGATCCGAGGGGCATTGGGGGCCACATGCACCAAGCGCACTTGGACTTCAGAAACTCCCGCAGATGCCGAAGGCATCGGGATGGCACAGCCGGACAAAAGCCCCGACATCAACGATCCACCCACCACGCAGAGTACTGCGCTCACCCACTGTCGCACCATGTTCACGCTCACTCCTACTCCTCACACCCAACGCTCATCAGGGATCGAACTGCTGTATTTCTGCAAACCCAAGGAGGGCACTCTCGCTCCCCAAAAGTTCGTATTGGCGCAAGGGATCCCACCCTGCTGACGCCAAGGAACCTGCTCTTGTCTTACTCCACTTTTGCGCCCAATGCCATAGAGCTATGGAACGGGTTGGGATCTAGTTCCTTTTAACTAAACCAAAGGCAAATCACCGGACTCGGCCCCACCTGCAGGATCTGGGTTGGGGGCAGGGATCCCTGGCTGGGGAGACCGACGGCTAAACAAGCGGAAATAAGTGCTCACAGCCAGCTCTTTGAGCGGGAAAAGCAAGTAGGTCAGGGGGTTGATGGTGACGATGATGTTGCGGCAGTCTCGTTTGGCCTGGGCCAAGATCTGAGCGGCCACCCAATCTCCCGACATAACCCCGATGGGATTGAGCTGGCTCTTGAAGGGGCCGAGGATGAGCTTGCGCACTGTGCAGGGAGCATCGAGGCGGCGCAGAGTAACCAGATCGCCTAGGGCCCGCTTGGAGAGCTCGTAGAGGGGACTGAAAGCAGGGCTAGCCTCAGCCTCTGAGGTGTTCACCCACACCTCTTTGGTGGCCATTTCGGGGTTGCCGCGCACCGTCTGGAAGAACAGCTCCATTAGGCGCCAACTGGAGAAAGTGTTGACGGCATAGGACTGGCGGACAGACTCGGGATCCCGTTGCCTGTGGACGTTCAGGCCGTGGTTGAGCACCAAGATATCCACCCGCTCCAGCAGCTCAGCCAGGGATCCCTCTTGCCCCACCTGCCAGCGAACGGTCTCCACCGGCTGGATCTGGCCGTCCACTTCGATGTGAACCGAATCCGAATGGGAGCTGAGGGCGATGACTTTGGCCCCCTGCTGGTGAAAATGCTTGAGCAAGGCCCGGCCCAGGGTGCCGGAGGCGCCGGTGACGGCTACTCGCTTGCCTTTCAAGGAGAGACTGGTGCCCATGAGCCGATCTACGAGAGTCAGGGTGCCGCAAAAATAGGCGTTGGTATCGTCGAAGTGGTGCCGCCAGTGGTAAGCGCGGTTGACATGCCATTGGCTGGGAGGAACGGGGAAAGGCCCCGGCTGGTGGGTGATATCCGTCTGCAGGGCCAGCCCCCAACCCCGCAGCATACCAGCCACCCAGAAACTGGCCGAGTAGAGAATGCCCACCGCTGCCGCCAGGCCGTACAGCAGGGATCCCTGGCCCAATACCACCACCCAAGGGATCCCGGCCAGGATCATCGTCGCCGCTTCGGGAACGTCGTGGTGCCACTGGGATTCTCGGTACAGCTGTGCATCCACCACGCTAAGGTCGGGGCGGAACAGGCGGTGGTGCAGGATGTGTTTGGGCATCAGCCAGGGCCACCGGTGGGCCAGCCAATGGCGCACATCCCGCACGATCTCAGCCCAAAGGATGGAGGCTAGGGCGACGGCCCCCACCCCTATCCAATGACT
>NZ_JANSHQ010000466.1:0-930 GCF_047461715.1 Synechococcus sp. R8-2
GGCGGTGGCCCTGTTGGGTTGGAACATAATCGCCGGAGGTGGAGCGATGGCCAGTCCTGGTGAGGGATCCCGAATGTTGACGGTTACAGGACAGGGATCGGTCTCCGTAGAGAACTCCATTGCCCTCATTCGCTTGGGGGTGGTGATCCAGGGGGAGACGGCGCAATCGGTACAACAACAGGTGGCAGAACGCTCAGAGCGGCTGGTCAATCGCCTCAAGGAGCTGCAAGTAGGCGCTCTACAAACCACCGGCATTTCCCTCTACCCGCAATACGACTATCGGGATGGCCAACCTCGCCTAACGGGTGTGCAGGGGCAAAACAGTCTGCAATTCGAGGTGCCCGTGGCCAGAGCCGGGCAAGTGCTGGATGAAGCCGTGGCCGCCGGAGCCACCCAGGTGGAATCGGTCAGTTTCCGGGCCGACGATGCCACCCTGTTGGAAGCGCGCAGCCGCGCCCTAACCCAAGCCGTGCAAGATGCCCAACGCCAAGCCCAGGATGTGCTGGGGGCCTTGAACCTGAGCATCCGTTCCCTCGAGCGCATCCAGATTCAGAGCGATGGCTACATGATCCCGCCGCCGATCCCCTTTGCCCGCGCCGACTATGCCCGTCTAGAAACGGCATCCACACCGGTGGAGGGGGGACAGCAAACCGTGCGCGCCCAAGTCACCCTCGAGATCCGTTACTGAGCCTCTGCTTTGCTGCCTCGAATAATTCACAAATGTTCACCACATAGATTTCAGCTCTCCCGCCAAAGGGCTTCTGGTCAGAGCAAGCCTTGGGCAGCAACAGACAGCGGCTCTGGACGAGCGAAGTCTCAGTGATTCAAGAGTGATTCAATCCATCTAACCAACTCGGCAAAGTTGAAGCGGCTGCTGTTTGCTACCGCATTAGAATAACGATGGAAAGTTGCGGGTAGTTTGCTTTCCCG
>NZ_JANSHQ010000467.1:0-1210 GCF_047461715.1 Synechococcus sp. R8-2
TGGCGGGATCCCCAGTTGGTGGAGTATTTCTTTGAGTTTCTGCGATCGCGGGCGCCAGATTTGGAGTAGGCTGGATAGAGCTTGCTTGTAGTGTATCAGCAGGATAGAGTCTTTTGCCGGGTGCCGATCCGCTGCGCCGTTGTGTAGGCTGTCGCCAGTTGTTTCCTCGCTCACAACTGTGGCGGCTGGTCAGGCAATTTGATTCCCACCAAGTGCTTTTGGGCGGGGGTATGGGGCGCTCTGCCTATGTCTGTCGGCGGCTGGAATGTCTGCAAGCAGCCCGGCGCAAGCAACAGATAAACCGAGCCCTCAAGGCACCTGTGCCTGACTCGTTGTTCCAACGGCTGCTGGATTCTCTTGAGCAAGATTCCCAGGGACATCTCCTCCAAAAGCCTGAGCCTTAGAGGTATTCCCAATGTAGGTAAGATATTCAAAGCGCCTCTTCAGGTTCGCTAAGTTGCGAACCACACGGCAGCCCCTCTCAACTGTCAGAATGGGAGTTGGCTGGAAAACTGAGGCCAAGTGGGATGAACTGCAGAGAGGTTATTCTGGAGGCGCTGTTGACATTTGCTCGTTCTTCCTCGGTTGCTTTACTGGATGTCCCCTGTGGATGTTGCCAGAGCAGCTTCAGACCTGGGTTCCCTTCAGGCCGGATCCCCGGAGGATTGCCGAGCTGTTCTCGATGCGCCGGAGGAAGCCCCCGCAAGCCCGAAAGGTTCGGCTCAACCCAATAACTTGGTTCCCATTGAGTTTGGATAGTAAAACTGACGAGAAGTAAAGGAGCAGAGGCTAGCAGACGAATGACCGATAAAGTTCGAATTTATGATATTGCCCGTGAGATGGGGCGTGACAGTCGGGATGTGCTGGAGGTTTGTGAGCAACTGGGGATCCCTTTCAAAACCCACAGCAGCACCATTTCTCCGGAGCAAGCTGAGTTGGTGCGCAGCAAGCTGGGCGCCCCCCACATTGTGAAACCTCCTCGACCCCGGCCCAAACCCCCATCTGAAAGCCTGCCGCCGGAGCCTCCTGCTGAAGCTAAAGCCAGTGAGCGCCCTCAGCAGAAAGCGCCCGGCACCGCCAGCGCGATCGTCGGCATTCGTCGGCCCGCGCCTGCTCAGCAGCCAGCTCCAGTTGGCGAAGCCAAGACGGCTGAAACTCTGCCGGCTGCCAAGACCTCGCTGTCTCGACCTGAGCGAGTCTCCCCCGAAAA
>NZ_JANSHQ010000468.1:0-702 GCF_047461715.1 Synechococcus sp. R8-2
AGTTCAGCGTGAATGTATCAGGACGACGGTGTGTTCATCACCCTAGAAGGCGGGGAAGGGGTGGGCAAAACCACCCAACAGGCCCTCTTGGTTGAGCGGCTGCGCCAAGAAGGCTACGCTTGCCTGTGTACCCGCGAGCCGGGGGGCACGGCGCTGGGCAAAACGCTGCGGGAGCTGTTGCTGCACGGGGATCCCTTTAGCCCTCTGGCGGAGTTGCTCCTATACGCGGCGGATCGGGCTGAACACGTGAGCAAGGTCATCGCGCCGGCTCTGGCGGCAGGGCAGGTGGTGGTTTGCGACCGCTTTACCGATTCCACCCTGGCCTATCAAGGCTATGGCCGGGGCATAGATCTGGATCTGATCCGGCAGCTCAACCGATGGGTCACCGACGGGCTACAGCCGGATCTCACCCTGTGGCTGGATCTGCCCCCCGAGGTGGGGCTAGAACGGGCTCGCTCCCGTTCTTCTGGCGCAGTTGAGCTAGCGGTGCAGAGCACTAACGAGCAAGAAGGCCTAGAGTTCCACCGGCGGGTTTACTGCGGATTCGAAACCCTGGCCGCCGCAGAACCCCAGCGGATTGTCCGCGTTTCGGCCCAGGGATCCCCGGCAGAGGTGGCTGCCCGCCTCTGGTCAGTGGTCGAACCCCGCCTACCACTTGCGACAGCAGGCCGGGAGCCCTAGACTGATACATTTACGCTGAAC
>NZ_JANSHQ010000469.1:0-4554 GCF_047461715.1 Synechococcus sp. R8-2
TGGTGGATGAGTTTGGCGGCACGGCGGGCCTGATTACCGTTCAAGACTTGGTGGAGGAGATCGTCGGCAAGCTCTCCGATGGCCCGGATCCCAACACCAAGGAGCCGGACATCCAAGAACTTGACGAAAATACCTTGCTCATCCAGGCTCAGCTAGATATTGAAGAGATCAACGAGCGCTGTGGCCTCAACCTGCCTCTGCACGAGGATTACCAAACGCTGGGGGGCTTTTTGATCTACCACATGCAGAAGATCCCACGTGCTGGGGAAAAGTTCACCTACCAAGAGATGGAGTTTCAGGTGGTGCGCATGGAGGGGCCACGAGTGGATCGGGTGAAGGTTGTCCGCCATCGCCGCAACTCCCCCAGCCCCCTGCCGGCACTCCCCCCCGCCCAGACGGCGAAGCCTGGCAGTTGAGGAGCTAGGTTTTGACGACTTTGAGGGTCTGCAGCCGCACGTCTTCGGGGCCGTTGATGAAGCCGCCCGCCTCGTGCACCAGCAGCAGATAGTCCACTGCCTCTTGGGTTACCTCTTCGCCAGGCACCAAAATGGGGATCCCAGGCGGGTAGGGGGAAATGATTTCGGCGCAGATATGGCCCACTGCTTCTTGAAAAGGCACCCGCTGAATGGGAGCAAAAAAAGCCTCCCGGGGTGATAGCCGTTGTGGTGGCAAGCAAGGACGGGGCAGTTGTGCCAGCCGCTGCATTTTTTCCATTGCCGCTCTGGATGGGCGGGATCCCTGAAAATGTTGCGACAGGGCGGCGAAACTTTCCACCAGGCGGTCAATGTCTCGCTGGGTATTGCCGATGCTGACAATGAAGACCACATTGTGCAGGGTGGACATCTCCGGCTGCACGTGGAAGTGATCGTTAACCCAGTCGTGAGCGTCGAAGCCGAACAACCCCAGCTCTGTCACCGTTACCGTGAGACGGGTGCGGTCGAAATCGAAGAAGCCAGGCGTAGAGCCAATGCGCTCTGGGCCAAAACAGCGCAAGCCGGGGATGCGGTTGAGACGGGCGCGGGCTTGATCTGCCAAAGCCAAGGCTTGGCCCAGCAGGGCTTCCCCTTCTAAGGCCATCTGCCGCCGTGCCACATCCAGCGACATCATCAGCACATAGCTGGGACTGGTCGATTGCAGCAGTTGCAGAATGTTGCGCACCCGGTTGGGGTCAATGCGGGATCCCTGCAGGTGGAGCAGCGAGGCTTGCGTCATGCCGGAGATCACCTTGTGGGTGGACTGCACCACCAGATCCGCACCGGCTTCTAGGGCCGAGATGGGCAATTCCGAATGAAACCCAAAATGGGGCCCGTGGGCCTCGTCCACCAGCAGCGGTAGGCCATGGGCATGGGCGATGGAGGCCAAAGCCTGCACATCGCAGCAGACCCCGTAGTAGGTGGGGCTGACTACCAAAACGCCTTTGGCATCGGGATGCTCCGCCAAGGCCCCCTCCAAACCGGCTGGGGTAATCCCGTGGGCAATGCCCAGCTCCGGGTCAAAATCCGGCTCGATATAGGCCGGCACCGCCCCAGAGAGGATCACCCCGGCAATGGCGGATTTGTGGCAGTTGCGCGGCAAGAGGATCTTGTCGCCTGGATCGCACACGGCCATCACCAGTGTTTCCACGCCACAGGTGGAACCGTTGACCAAAAACCAACTGCGATCGGCGCCGTAGGCCGCTGCAGCCAGCTCCTGGGCCTCCCGGATCACCCCATCGGGATCGTGGAGGTTGTCCACCTCTGGCAACTCGGTCAGATCCGCCCGGAAGACGTTCTCTCCCAAAAAGGTCCGCAAGTCGGCAGGGATCCCACGTCCCTGTTTGTGGCCTGGCGTGTGAAAAGGAGCCTTATCCAAGCTGCAATAGTGGCGGATGGCCTCAAACAGAGGTGCTCGCTCTTGGGCTTTGCGATCCAGCGAGCGCAAGCAACGAGAGGTTTTGGACAGATTGGACAGAACCACAGACCACTCCTCAACACACCAGGTGGGCATTTTGTGATTATCCATCCCAATGGAGGTTAAGTCCACCGCCGGCCCTTTTCCTGCTAGCCTGGGTTTTCAGGTGGCCTTTCTTCCTCTCCTGTATGTTTGAAAAACTGCCCTTCCCCCTGAGCACTCTCGTGTTGCTGGCCGGGGCTGCCGCCACGGCTTGGGGCTTTGCCCACTACAACGATCCCACCCTCAATCTCATCGGCCTGTTTGCCGGGATCCCCTTGCTGTTGGGAGGGATAACCATGAAGGTAGTGGAACTCAAGCCGGTACCTGCCCTGGCCGCCCCTTCTCTCGAGGTGATCCAAGCCCGCGCCCAGCAGGCCACGGAAATTCAAAAGCAAGTCCGCGCCGATATCACCAAATATAGCTACGGGGCTAATGCCCACCTGGAAGATGCCCTGGAGTTTCTGGGTCTGCGCGGCCCTCTGGAAGCAGATCTGCCCAAGGTGAGAGGGTACAGAGAAGAGCTGCGAGATGGCCGGTATACCTTGGTGCTTCTGTTCGATTCCCCCAAGGTTCCCTTCCAACAATGGCAGGAAAGCTACCAGAAAAAAATGCAAGGCTTCTTTGGCCGAGATGTGGAGGTGCAACTGGGGCAGCCCCAAGAAAATCAGGTGGAATTGGCGCTTGTTGCCCGAGGTGGATCCCAGGCCACTTGAAGAAGCCATTAGCTGCTGAATGCAACTCAACGGATCCCGAAGCTAATGCAGCCAGTAACTCAGGACTGTCGAGAGTTAACTCATGAGGGGTGTGGGGAGCTATGGGTCCTGCGCTGTGCCTATAGTATCAGTGTTGGGAGGATGTCACGAAACTTGGCAGTTCGGCATAACCCTATTTTACGGATTGGGAATTTTACGGATTGGGAGGAAGACCAAAAGCAACATTATCATCCATAATGTAGGGCGTTAGCATGAAGACCACCTCATTGCGCGCGTTATTCACACTCTGAGAGCGGAACAAAGCACCCAAAAGAGGCAAGTCGCCTAGGAAAGGCACTTTTTGAACCTCAACGATGTCCCTGTCTTGAATGAGGCCAGCAATAATAAAGGTTTGCCCATCTCTTAACCTGAGCTGAGATGCTTCCAGCCGCCTTCTGTCGATGTTAAAAAGTTGAATGCCTGCAAAGTCTCCGCCTTCCAATACTTGAATGGGTACAGGAATAGAAATTTCCGGCTGAATGGTCAGGGTAACAAACCCATTGTCATCTATCCTAACTTCTGAGACGTTAAGGATAACCCCGGCATCCTCCCGCTGTAAACGCTGAGTAACGACTGGGGGCTGGTTTTCGCCCTGGGGTATGGTGATGGTTTCAACGTTAACGGGCACACTGGTTGCAATGCTAATTCGACTGGATCCGCCATCTGCCACCACAACTTTGGGGTCAGTTAGAATTTTTCCAGTTCCATCTTGTATTGCAGACTGCACTCTTAGAGCCAAAGACTGCTGCAGCCGGTTGAGAGTGTTAAATATTCCCGTGATGGATCCTGATGGGCTTTCAGGGCCGATAGAGCTTACCGAGGATCCCGCAGGTTGATTGAGCGGTTGACCACCAAACTTGGCGTCTCCCAAGGTTCCAAGGGCAAAGTTGCCAGATGCCCCTCCCAAGTTAACTGATAAGCTTTCGTTTTTGTCCAAGCGAATATCAACTGCTCTCAGGGAAATCAGAACCTGTCGCCGACGCACATCCAATTGGGCAATCTGAGCAGCCGCGATGTCCTGCTGCCGCGAGTTGCCGATCACCGTAATGGAGTTGGTGCGCTCGTCCACAACGAATTGGGCACCGGGAGCAACGGCGTTCAAAACTCCTTCCAGCCGACTGGCCAAATCGGTGGCGACTGCCTGATTCACGCGGTAATTGCGCACCAGGATCCCAGTCACCCCTGGCAGGTTTTGTCCAACAAATACGGTTTGGCCCCTTCGCTGGGCCTGCAACTGTTTTAGCCGCAAGATAAAGTTGAATGTCTCCTGTAAGGGCGAGTCTTGCACATCCAGAGAGATGGTTAGATCGGGTGGGACGTCGTTGAGCACCACATTCAACCCTGCTCGCCGCACCAACAAGCTCAGCACATCGCCCACAGGAGCATCTTTCAAGGTCAAGCTAATCCTGGCATTGGATCCGAGATCCACTGTAGGTGGATCAGGCAGGATTGTGCCAACGGCAATATCGCCAGCAGGAGGAGCCACAGCTCTCCCCTGAAAAGGAGATTCGGTGGGCAAACTTCCCGGCGGCAATTGAGGTTGGTTGAGCTGGCCCACAGGGGGGACCTGAGAAATCACGGGTGCAGCAGGAACAGCAGGTGCAGGAGGAGCCGCTTGAGTTGTCTGCGGAGGGGCAGGGTTTTGAGCGACCGGTTGGGAGGCAGGGGCAGAAGCTGCGGGCTGAGGAACAGGAGCCACGGGCTGAGGTCGGTTTAGTGACGCCGGTTGGCCGGGCGCTGCTGGGTTGGACGAGGGTTGAGGGGGAACCGCCGCTAGGGGGGCCGGTGGGGCAGAGGGTAGGCCCTCAAAATCGAAGACCAACTGCGTCGGGCTGCGCCGAGCCAGCAAGCCTTGGGGAGCTGCGGCCAC
>NZ_JANSHQ010000470.1:0-4652 GCF_047461715.1 Synechococcus sp. R8-2
GAACAGCAAGCCAACGGAGCTGATTTTTTCTGAGCAATTTGCCTGCCCGGAGCACGGTTCGGTGATGGGCGAGCTGTCGCCGCGCCTGTTTTCCTTCAACTCGCCGATTGGGGCCTGTCCTGTCTGCCACGGGCTGGGTTTTGAGCCCATCTTCGACCCCGAGCGGATCGTGCCCGATCCCAAGCTCCCCTTGTACGCGGCCATCGCCCCTTGGGCAGAGCGGGAGAACCCCTACTATCTGGCTTTGTTGGCGGGAGCCGCCAAGGCTTTTGGCTTTGACCTCAGCAGCCGCTGGTGTGATCTCACCCCCCAGCAACAGCAGATCATCCTCTACGGCGCCGACCAGGAGGTCTACATCGCCGAGGTAGAATCTCAGTACCGAGGCCGGGGGTACTATCGCCGCTATGAGGGGGTGATTCCCCAATTGCAGCGGCACTACCAGGAAACCACTTCCGAAATCTATCGGCAAAAGCTGGAAGCCTACCTCACCTACCGTCCCTGTTCCGCCTGTGGGGGATCCCGTCTCAAGCCGGAAGCTCTGGCCGTGCGCATCGGCGGCTACCGCATTACCGATCTCACCGAGATCTCCATCCGCGACTGCCTGCACCGCCTGGAGCAGTTGAAACTTACCCCGCGACAAGTGCAGATCGGCGAGCTGGTGCTGCGGGAGATCAAAACCCGGCTGCAGTTTTTGGTGGATGTGGGCCTCGACTACCTAACGCTGGCCCGCCCGGCCATGACCCTCTCCGGGGGCGAAGCGCAGCGGATCCGGCTGGCCAGCCAGATGGGCTCCGGCTTGACGGGGGTGCTCTACGTGTTGGACGAACCCTCGATTGGCCTCCACCAGCGGGACAACGAGCGCCTGTTGCAAACCCTGTTTCGCCTGCGGGATCTGGGCAACACGCTGATCGTGGTGGAACACGACGAAGAAACCATCCGTGCCGCCGACCACATCGTCGATATCGGCCCTGGGGCCGGCATCCACGGGGGGGAAGTGGTGGCCCAGGGATCCCTGGCGGACATCATGGCCTGCGAGCGCTCCATCACCGGAGCTTATCTTTCGGGGCGGCTGCGGATCCCTACCCCTGGGCAGCGGCGGGCTGGGAAAGCGGTTGCCCTCAAGCTCACCAATGCCCACAAAAACAACCTCAAGCACATCGATGTGGAGATCCCTCTGGGCAAGTTGGTCTGTGTTACAGGCGTCTCCGGCTCCGGCAAATCCACCTTGGTCAACGAATTGCTCTACCCTGCCCTGCAGCACCATCTTGGACACAAGGTGCCCCAACCCGCGGAGATGGGAGAACTTGAGGGCATCGAACACATCGACAAGGTGATCGTCATCGACCAATCTCCCATTGGCCGTACCCCCCGCTCCAACCCTGCCACCTACACGGGTTTGTTTGATCCCATCCGCCAAACCTTTGCCCAAACCTTGGATGCCAAGGCCAGAGGCTACCCATCCGGCCACTTTTCCTTCAATGTCAAGGGGGGGCGCTGTGAAGCCTGCAAAGGGCAGGGGGTGAACGTGATTGAAATGAACTTCCTGCCCGATGTGTACGTCACCTGCGAAGTCTGCGGGGGCAGCCGTTACAGCCGCGAAACCCTGCAGGTCAGGTACAAGGGCAAGAACATCGCCGAAGTCCTGGATATGACGGTGGGGGAGGCGCTGGAGTTTTTCGCTGCCCTGCCTCCTGCCGCCAAGATCCTGCAGACCTTGGCCGATGTGGGCCTCGATTACATCAAGCTGGGCCAGCCAGCTCCTACCCTCTCCGGTGGGGAAGCGCAACGGGTCAAGCTGGCCGCAGAACTGGCCCGCCGCTCCACCGGCAAAACCCTCTATCTGCTGGATGAGCCCTCCACCGGCTTGTCTTTTTACGATGTCCACAAGCTCTTGAACGTCCTGCAACGGCTGGTGGATACAGGCAACACCGTGCTGGTGATCGAGCATAACCTGGACATTCTCCGCTGTGCTGATTGGATTATTGACTTGGGGCCAGAGGGCGGCGACCGCGGCGGCCAGATCATCGCCGTTGGCACTCCAGAACGGGTGGCTGAGCACCCCGGATCCCATACAGGGCGCTATTTGAAGCAGGTTTTGCAACAACATCCCCCAGGTCGCTGAGCAACTCAGCCTGCTCCAGGGAGAAAGTTGACCGAAAGCGGCTGTCGGGATCCCCTTTCGCTTTTTGCTCTGCTCACCTCAGCCATGGCGGTGGAGGACTGATGCGGCGAGGACTCTATCCCACCCAGGCGCTCCGCACCGTGAACGCAAGGGTGAACGGTTAGCCTGAGTCTCACGTCGCTATGGCATGATGGGTCGGAAGGAAAAGGTTCGCACTCTCCCCATGGTAGGGCAGACCCTGGGTGGCCGCTATCAGATCTTGGAAGCACTGGGATCCAGCGGACAAACCTACTTGGCACAGGATAGCCATCATCCTGAGCGGCTTCGGGTGGTGCTCAAACGCTGGCAGGCCGGCCAAAATGCTCCGCACCGCGAACACAGTGAGGACTCCGCCTCGCTACGGCATCTCTTTCAGCAAGAAGTGGCGCTGCGGGAGCACCTGGGATCCCACGAGGGTATCCCCCGCCTGTTGGCCTACTTTGAGCAAGAGGGGGAGTTTTATTGGGTGGAAGAATGGGTTGAAGGGCCCACCCTGGAACAAGCTCTATTGCTAGGTAACGCAACCGAGAGGGGCCAGCTAACGACTCCGTCCCGCCAAATGCACTGCCATTGGGGGCACGACTGGACAGAGGCTGAGGTACGAGCCTTGTTGCAGGATGTGCTGCAAACCTTGGCCTTCCTGAATGGGGAAGGGGTGAGCTGCTGCAACCTGCAGCCCTCTCGCTTGATCTACCGTCAGGCGGATGGCCGATGGGTGTTGTTGAAGTGGGGGGGTGAGGAACAGGGTCTGGCTTTTTCCGGCTCTGGCTTCGGGAACCCCTATGGCCCCAGGCATTGCAGCGACCTCTATGCTCTTGGGCTGATTGCCCTGCAGGCCCTCTGCGGGATCCCGCCCCAGAAGCTGTTTCGCGACCCGTTGACGGGGGAGTTGCGCTGGCACGATCTGGCCTCTACTAGCGCTCCTTTTGCTGCTTTTCTGGATCGTTTGGTGAGCTGCAACCCACAACAGTGCTTTCCTTCAGCAACAGCAGCTCTGGCCGCTTTGCAGGCTTTGCCCCCCGCCGAGAGCCCCCCTGCCGCCGAACTCCTGTCCCAGCCCAGCCCTGTCGCCGCCGAGCCCTTACAGGAGCCAACCACCCCACCGCGTTCTCCGGTATCGCTGCGGGCGCGTCCCCGGATCCCACCGGTTTGGGCAGGAGGCAGCTTGGCGGCTTTGCTGGCGTTGACGGTGGCAGGGGCCTGGCAGATGAGGGCGAACCTTGGCCTGCGGGGGGAGCCCAAGGATTCTGTCCCCTTCACGAGAACGGGATCCTCTGGCCCGGCAAAGCGCAACGGCCTGGGACTCCGTCCTACTCGCGAGAACGGTTCTCATGCCTCCGTCCCCACCGCCGTCACGGTCGCGGAAGCGTCGCGTAGCGATAACGACCCGGCAGACTGGGCCAAGTCTTTGCAGCTCAAGGCTACGCTGGAAGGCCCTGTCGCCGTCACTGCTCTGGCCATCAGCCCGGATGGAAATCTCCTTGCTGCCGGGGGAGACGACGGCGTGATCCGGCTTTGGGATCCCCAGGCTGGCCAACTGCTCCAGAGCTGGGCAGGCCACGAGGGATCCGTTGAGGCACTGGCCATCAGCCCAGATGGTACCTTTTTGGTGAGTGGGGGGGCAGACAAGACGGTACGGGTCTGGGATCTGGCGACCCTGGGGGATCCGGCTCTCTCGCCTGGGGATGTGCTGGCGCGGCTGCAGTTGCAAGGGCACACCGGGTTGATCAACAGTGTCGCCATTAGCCCCGATGGTCGTTGGATTGCCAGTGGCAGCGCCGACCGCACCATCCGCCTTTGGCAGGCCGACAACGGCCAGTTGATCCGCACCCTGGCGCCTCCCACTGCTGCCGCCCAGGAGACCCCTCAGAGGGCTGGCATTACAGCAGTGGCCTTTGGCCCAAGACCCACCCGTATGGATACTTCCCACCAATCTGAAGGGATCCCCCCTTGGATCTTGGTGGCCGCCAATGGAGATCCCACCGTTCACCTTTGGGATCCTGGCAGCGGGGCCTTGCTGGAAACCCTAAAGGCCGACTACCCCATCGAGCAGGTGCTTCTGAGCCCAGATGGCCGCTATTTGCTCGCTGGCAGTACCGGTGGCATCTTGGTCTGGAACTTGGGCACGGGATCCTTGGAGCGCACCTTGCCCCAGACTTTGTCCGGCTTGGCCGCCCTTGCCCTCAGCCCTGATGGCCGCTTGCTCGCCAGCGGCACCGATTACCGCGCTCACCAGATCAAGCTCTGGGATCTGCGCAGCGGAGAACAGTTGCGCACCCTGGGCGGCCAGACTTGGATGGTGAGCGTCTTGCTGTTTGGCCCCGGTCGCGGAAGCGTCGCGCAGCGATATGGGCAGACCCTTCTCAGTGGTGGCGCCGATGGCTCAATTCGCATTTGGGGGCCAGCCGACCCAGCTCAGCCCTAGTGGGATCCAAGCAGATAAAATACTCGACGAAGAAGGGATCCCGGCAGAGCATGACTCTAGTCAATA
>NZ_JANSHQ010000471.1:0-2290 GCF_047461715.1 Synechococcus sp. R8-2
TTCAGCGTAAATGTATCAGCCTCGTATCCTCTCCACCAAAATATCCAAAATCTTCGTGATGGGGCCAAGTCAACCTGCTTTTCTCGACAACAGTGCTAGGATTTGTCGATCGAAACAGTGGCACCATGTCCCCAGAGATCCCGACCGGGCCAGACAAAGACGGCCTCTGTCCAAGCGCAGCCTCGTTTGCCATACTGAAGAAAGATTGTAAATATTTGTTAACGCCATGACTGTCTCTGCTTTGGATCCCGCCAACCCCGCCCGTTTACAGGAGATCGCTCAACGCTTGCGCAGCCCGCGTTCTGCGGACCGGATGGTGGCCTTGGCCCAGTTGCGGGATGTGCCGGCAGAGCAGGCGGTGCCGCTGATTTTGCAGGTCATCGACGATGAGAACCTGCAGGTGCGCTCTTTTGCCGTCTTTGCCCTGGGGATCAAGCAAACGGACGCCTGTCTGCCCAAATTGCTGGAAATCCTCACCCAAGACCCGGATTATGGCATTCGCGCCGACGCGGCAGGTGCCCTGGGCTATTTGGAAGATCCGCGGGCTTTTGAAGCTTTAGTGCGTGCTTTCTACGAGGATGTAGAATGGCTGGTGCGCTTCAGTGCCGCGGTGGCCTTGGGGAACTTGAAGGATCCGCGGGCTTACGAGGTGCTTCTGCGAGCCTTGGATGGGCCGGAGGTGTTGCTGCAGCAAGCGGCCATTGCGGCTTTGGGGGAATTGGGGGATCTGCGGGCGTTGGATCGGATTCTGGAGTTTGCCCAATCGGAAGACTGGCTGGTGCGGCAGCGGCTGGCCCAAGCGCTGGGCAATTTGCCTTCCCCCAAGAGCGTTTCTGCTCTCAACTACCTGGCCAGGGATCCCCACGATAGCGTTGCGGCGGCGGCTCTGGATTCGCTGCGGCGCTTGCGGCAAAGGGGCATCTCAGAAACCACCCCTGAGAAGGGATCCGGGCCAGCCAATTCTGAGGAAGGCTAAAGTAAAGATCCCAGCTCAGCTTGTTCCGGGTTCCCCAATCCCCAGAGAGAGGCCTCCTCTGTTTCCGGCTGAGCCTTTCTTTTCCTAGGATCCCTTGCCTTGATGGTTACTAGCCCCCACTCATCGGTTTCACCTGTTGCATCCCCGTCGCGGCCCCGCATTGTGGCGGCCCTTTCTGGGGGTGTGGATAGCTCTACGGTGGCGGCCCTTTTGCAGGAACAGGGCTACGCCGTGGAGGGGGTCACCCTCTGGCTCATGAGGGGGAAGGGGCAGTGCTGTACCGAAGGCTTGGTGGATGCGGCAGCTGTTTGTGAGCAGCTGGGGATCCCTCACCATGTGGTGGATAGCCGCGAGCTGTTTCAGGCCAACATTGTGGACTATCTGGTGGCCGGCTATGCGGAGGGCATTACCCCTCTACCCTGCTCCCAATGCAACAAAACGGTGAAGTTCGGCCCGTTGCTGGCCTATGCCCGCGAAAAGCTGGGCATCTCGCAGATGGCCACCGGCCACTACGCACGGGTGCGCTTTAACGCCGAGCTAGGACGTTACCAACTCCTGCGGGCGGTAGATCGGCAGAAGGATCAGTCCTATTTTCTCTACGACCTCAGCCAAGAGCACCTAGCCCATAGCCTCTTCCCCTTGGGCGAGTACACCAAGGCCCAAACCCGTCAGTTGGCTGCCCGCTACGGGCTGGTTACAGCCGACAAGCCCGAAAGCCAGGATCTCTGCTTGATTGAAACCTATGGCTCGATGCGGAGCTTTTTGGATCAGTACCTTGGGCAAAGGCCAGGGGAAATCGTCGATACCCAGGGGCGAGTGCTGGGATCCCATGAGGGCATCCACCACTACACGGTGGGCCAGCGCAAGGGGTTGGGGATTGCCTCTTCCCGTCCGCTTTACGTGGTGCGCATCGATGCGGCCATGAACCGCGTTGTCGTGGGGGAACGGGAGGAGGCTACCCAGGCTGAAGCGTGGGTAAGCCAAGTTAACTGGGTCTCTATCCCGGCGCCGACGGCATCCTTGGCTGTTGAGGTTCAGGTGCGCTACCGTACCCCCCCAGTGCCCGCCATGGTGATCCCGGAATCGCCAGAGCGGGTAAAGCTGCAGTTTGCCGAGCCGCAGTTTGGGGTCACTCCTGGCCAAGCTGCCGTCTGGTACCACGGGGATCTCCTGCTGGGGGGAGGGATCCTGGAGCGCCCTTCTCCCTAGGCCAACTGCAACTTCCCTCTCGCCAGGGGGGAAGGATTGGGGGTGAGGGCAAGCCAAACTACGCTGCTTGCGCTTGCAGCTGCTGCAGGGATCGGAACAGGAGCA